>CALPKO020000287.1 GCA_943324165.2 Bdellovibrio sp. ZAP7
CAAGGTTTAGTTGCAAATGGAGGTGCTGATAATGTACAAACATTCACCGGCTGGAGATTAAAAGATTCTGGAAGTGGGAATCAAATGAATTTTCTTGCAGGATTTACGTATAATGTGAATTCAAATTTACAAATCGCACCTAACTTTTTATGGCAAAAACCTTTAGTTGAAGCAATGCCAAATGGAGTTGCTGCACCAGGAAGATTGAGAAACGTGTTAGATGATCCGTTTTTTGTTAGAGCAAACAGAGAAACAATTGGTGGTGAAATGTTAATTACTTACGACCCAACGCCAGCCACCTGGATGTATGAATGGAATAATGATATGCTAGAAGATGCCAAATTTGCTTTTAGCACAGGTTTTGTTTACCGAAAACTACCGACTACAATGGATGCGGCAATCGGATTTTTAGCAAATAGAACTGCTTTTGCTTTTCCTAACTCTGCACCAGCGCAAAATCTATGGGAATCAAACACAAGAATTGTCTCTAAAATAAGCCCTGATTTAGGAATGATAGCAAATATTTACTTTGGAAATGGTCAAGCTAATGGCGACTCTAAAAGGACTATAAATAGATCTGGAGCAGACTTAAGAATGATTTATAAAAAAGTAAAAGTTGTTTCTTCACTAAAATTGAACGACTGGGGACCTTTTGATTATCATCGCGATTTCAACTTAACCTACCCAGTACAATCATCTATAGATGTTTCAACATTTGTAGGAAAACCAGATTGGTTCGTTTTACCAAATACAAAAATCGGAATTATGGGTATTTGGCGTTCATTAGACCAATATTCGTCAAGGTACTCTCCAACATTTGTTCCACCAAACACTTATCCTGCAGTTCCTGCACTAAGTCCGGTAGGATTTCCAAACGGCGCCGAATGGGAGATTAGAACATACATACACATTAACATTGGAAAATAATTTTAAAAAAATAAAAAAATGAAAAATAAAAAAATTAATTACCTTAAAGGTTCTTTCTTACTAATAGTGATTATGTTTATTGTTAGCTGTGAAAGAAATTTATCAGATGAAGCTGTAAATGCTACTTACCCTAAAACCGCTGAAATATTCACTGATGCACCTGTAGGAATGGGAACTGATTTTTACTTTCCTTATGCACCAGGGCCAGACAATCCCATTGGATCAAAATTCAATGCTTGGTCAGTTGACACTCAAGTAGGGTATGTAGGAACGTCATCAATGCGTTTTGATGTGCCTAATGGAGACGATCCAAACGGAAATTATGCTGGGGGAATCTTTAGAGTAGATGGCGCTGGAAGAGATTTAACAGGCTATGATGCCTTAACATTTTGGGCTAAAGCATCACAAAATGTTTCCATTAATGAAATTGGGTTTGGTGAAGATTTTTATCCAAATAAATACATTACTACTATTAAAAACGTCAATATAACAACAAATTGGGTCAAATACATAATTCCTATTCCAGATGCCTCGAAATTGGTCAATGAAAGAGGAATGTTAAGATATGCGGCAGGTGGAACTGGTGCTGATAAGAAAGGATACATTTTTTGGATCGATGAATTGAGATTTGAAAAACTTGGTACCATAGGACAACCAAGACCAACAATTGCAAATGGCGTAAATAAAACAATCAATACTTTTATAGGAGTTACCATTCCTAATACAGATTTGAAAGAAATTTTTAATATGCCTTCAGGTCAGGATCAAATAGTTTATCCTGCACCTGCATATTTTGTATTTAAATCATCAAATCCGAGCACTGCAACTGTTGATCAAAATGGAGTAATTAAAGTTGTTGGTCCAGGAACTGCAATTATTACAGGTAATGTTGGAGGCGTTTTAGATACTAATACAAATGAATTTATTGGAGGTTTGAATTCTATTGATTCAATAACGATAAATTCTCTTGGAACCTTCTCATTACCTCCTACACCGACCAGAGACCCAAGCAAAGTACTTTCTATCTTTAGTGATACTTACAGCAATGTTCCAGTAGCATATTACAATGGTTTTTGGACACCAGGTTCAACTACGGGCTCGGCTGACTTTTCAATTAATGGAAATAACTTTCTAAATTATACTAATTTCAATTATGTTGGAATTGCAACGTCTAATCCAACACTAAATGCGTCAACTATGACAAATATTCATTTTGACATTTATATTCCTAATAATGTGCCATCTAACTTTGATTTTTTAGTTTCAATTGAAGATTGGGGCCCAAATCAGGTGGACAATGGCACTCCGCAAGATGATACTCGTCAACAAATATTTGTGAGGCGATCTCAAGTTACAGCAGACACTTGGATTTCTATAGATGCGCCACTTACATTGGCCAACAAAAATAATATCGGACTAATAATTATGGAAAATATCAATGGCTCGTCTTTAACAAATTTTTATATAGATAATATTTATTTCTACAGACCATAATTTAACTAAATAAAAATTTAAAACTAATACATATATAAAATGACTATAAAAATAAATATACGAAATATCTTTTTTGTTTCAGCTTCCTTGCTGTTACTAAGTTGTAATACAGATGAAAAACAAACTGTTACGACTAAATTTAATTTGGTTTTTGAAGATGAATTTGATGTAAATGGTACACCAGATGCTACTAAATGGTCATTTGACATCGGACGAGGTCCACTTAATGACGGTTGGGGAAATAATGAAAAACAATTCTATAAATCAGAAAATGCCATTGTACAAAATGGTTATTTGATTATTACTGCGCAATCTGAGGCGATTGGTGGAGTCAATTACACTTCTGCAAGAATTAAAAGTCGTAATAAATTTGAACAAAAATATGGTCGTTTTGAAGCACGAATCAAATTGCCACAAGGCAAAGGAATGTTTCCCGCTTTTTGGTTACTAGGAGAAAATTTCTGTGAAGCGCAAACTCAAGTGGATAATAGTGTTATCTGCGATAGCGCATTACCTAATTATGAAGAAGGAAATGTTCTATGGCCACAATGCGGTGAAATAGACATCATGGAATATTTAGGAAGCAAACCGACCGAAGTTTTTGGTACTATTCATGGACCAGGATTTGCTGGCGGAAATAGTATTTCGAAAAAATATAATTTGCCTAATAATAGATTTGATAATGGGTTTCATGTCTTTGGTGTAGAATGGACCGAAAATCATATTAATTGGTATGTAGATGATGTTTTGTATAATCAAATCACTAGATCTCAGGTGGAAGAAAAAGGCGGGCAATGGGTTTTTAATAATTCATTCTATATGCTTTTAAATTTGGCTGTTGGCGGAAATTTGCCAGGAAACCCAGATGCAACCTCAAC
>CALPKO020000288.1 GCA_943324165.2 Bdellovibrio sp. ZAP7
CTAATTTGGTGCGTTTTACAGCTGAGTTTTTAAAAACTTCAGAAAAAGTGGCTGCTGTAATTTCTTCCCAATCTTTTTTTGACATAGACAATAATTCTGGATTTGGGTCAAAAAGCGGTTCGTTGTGCGGTTTAGAAAACTTATTCCAAGGGCAAATATCTTGGCAAATGTCGCATCCAAAAGCCCAATCATTGAATTTACCTTTCATTTCTGAAGGTATATTTTCTTTCAGTTCGATGGTAAAATAAGAGATGCATTTACTTCCATCAACTACGTATGGAGCTGCTATTGCTTCTGTGGGACAAGCGTCTATGCAGGCTGTGCAAGATCCGCAGTGATCGGTGGTGGCATGATCGTATTCTAATTCTAAATCTACAATCAATTCAGCTATAAAATAAAAAGAACCGACTTGTTTGGTTATCAAATTACTGTTTTTACCAATCCAACCCAAGCCGCTTTTCGCCGCCCAGGCCTTGTCTAAAACAGGAGCTGAATCTACAAAGGCACGACCATAAACTTCCCCAATTTCGTTTTGAATTGAAAACAACAACTCTTTTAATTTTTCTTTTATTACAAAGTGGTAATCTTGACCATAAGCATATTTCGAAATTTTATAGCTTTCGGGATTTTGCAATTCGTTTGGGAAATAATTAAGTACTAAAGAAATTACACTTTTTGCACCATCTACAAGCAAAGTTGGATCAAGTCGCTTGTCAAAATGATTTTCCATGTAGCTCATTTCGCCATGCATTTGTTTGTTGAGCCAGTTTTCTAGACGTGGCGCTTCTTGCTCAAGGAAACCTGCTTTTGATATTCCGCACGAAAGAAAACCCAATCGTTTGGCTTCTTGTTTGATGAAAGCGGTGTTTTTATGGTTGTTGTTCAAAAGTGGAAAGATGGGAGTTGGAAGATGGGAGTTGGGAGTTGGGAGTTGGTGGTTTGAAGTTAATTTGTTTTTAATTTAGATTTAAATGCGATTGTCATATTCAGTAAATCAAAACAATCTTTATACAATTTATCGAAAACGGCAGGAGCAATGTAATTTCTTCTTTTTGCTTTGTAAAGACATGTAACAACTTCAGCTATTGAACGAACCGAATAACCAAGAAATCTGTTGAATTCCGCATTCGATTGCTCAATTGCGCCTTCCGAAATATTTAAGGCAATAGAATCAGAAGCCCTTAAAATTTGAGAACTTAAATTGTAGATTTCTTTTTTTGGGAATTTAGATGTTATAAAATTAATTTCCTCTCCAAAATCCATTGCTTTTTGCCAAATGATTAATTTTTCAAACTTAAAACTCATTTTTATTCATTTAATAGTTTTTGATATCTTTTACCATCTTCCATATCCTCAATTCTATCTTCCTACTCCCCGCTTCCATCTTCCAACTTCTTAAAAAAGCCCTCCTTGAACGTTCAATTTGATTTTACCCAAATGTTTGTAAGCTTTTTCGGTTACTTCTCTTCCTCGAGGTGTTCTCATAATAAACCCTTCTTGAATCAAAAAAGGCTCATAAACTTCTTCAATAGTTTCGCTGCTTTCGGAGACGGCAGTTGCCAAAGTGGATAAACCTACTGGCCCACCTTTGAATTTATCGATTATTGTATTTAAGATTTTATTGTCCATTTCGTCGAGTCCGTGAGCATCTACATTTAGTGCTTTCAGGGCATATTTGGCAATTTCAATGTCAATTTTTCCGTTGCCTTTAATTTGAGCAAAATCGCGAACACGACGTAAAAGTGCGTTAGCAATTCTTGGTGTTCCTCGGCTTCTTCCTGCAATTTCTATAGCGGCTTCGATGGTAATTGGCATTTTAAAAATGGCAGCACTTCGCTCAATAATTGTAGTGAGTAACTCAGTAGTATAATATTGCAATCGACTCTGGATTCCGAATCTAGCGCGCATAGGAGCGGTCAACAAACCTGAACGAGTGGTCGCTCCTACTAATGTAAAAGGACTAAGATTAATCTGAACCGATCTTGCGTTTGGACCAGATTCAATCATAATGTCAATTTTGAAATCCTCCATCGCAGAATATAAATATTCTTCTACAATGGGACTCAAACGGTGAATTTCGTCAATAAAAAGCACATCTCTTTCGTCGAGGTTGGTAAGCAAACCTGCTAGATCTCCGGGTTTATCGAGAACGGGGCCAGATGTTATTTTGATTCCAACACCTAGTTCATTAGCCAAAATATTGGCCAAAGTAGTTTTTCCTAAACCTGGAGGTCCATGAAAAAGCGTATGGTCCAGCGCTTCGTTGCGTTGATTAGCAGCTTCCACAAAAACTTTAAGATTTTCTAACACTTGGTCTTGTCCCGCAAAATCATCAAACGAAAGAGGTCGCAACTTTTTTTCTATATCAAAATCTTCTGGATTAAAGCCGTTGCTGGTTGGGTCTAAATTTTCATTCATCAAACAAAGATAGGTAAAAGTAAGAATTGAATTTTTTAATTTTAAAGGGAAACAATTGCGATAAATATGGTTTCCTCTTCCAAACTACTCCACTTCTATTTTTTAAGTTTTTATAATTTTTAATAAAAGTAAAAAAATCTTTCACTATTTTTTAGGTTTTGAGTTTTTTTTGAAAAAAGTTGGTATTTTAGAATTAATTTTGATTTTTTTAAATCTGATTTCTAATCCAAAATGCAATGCCAATCAACCTGTTTTCTGACGAATATTTTATGCGAAAAGCAATCGCAGAAGCGCAACTTGCTTTCGACAGAGGAGAAATTCCTGTTGGTGCTATTGTTGTTGTAGACAATACAATTATTGCCAGAAGTCATAATCTTACCGAACTTTTGAATGATGTTACGGCACATGCTGAAATGCAATCAATCACGGCAGCGGCCAATTTCTTGGGCGGAAAATATTTGATCAATTGCACGCTTTATGTCACGATTGAACCTTGTCAGATGTGTGCCGGCGCTTTATATTGGAGTCAGATTTCTAAAATTGTTTTTGGTGCAAGAGATGAAAACCGTGGTTTTTTGAATTTGGGAACGCAACTTCATCCGAAAACAATCCTTGTTCAAGGCGTTTTAGCCAATGAATGCAGCGAACTTATGAAACGTTTTTTTGTTGAAAGAAGAAATAATTAAGCACAATTTTTTTCTTTAAAAAGCGTTATTTTGTGAAATAGATTAAATCATTTTCAAAATCATAAAATCATGAACGACAAAATTAAATCGACGTTAATTATCGGAATCGCAATAGTTTTTACTGGTTTTTTTCTAGGAAAATCTTTTAAAAACAGAAATGCTAATTTAGATTCTATTTC
>CALPKO020000289.1 GCA_943324165.2 Bdellovibrio sp. ZAP7
CACCCGTGGCGATGGTTTTCAAGGCGATGATGTTACCAATAATATCAAAACCATCAAATCAATTCCATTGAATCTCAAAGGTAATTTTCCTGACAAATTTTAAACTTCCTGAGGCAGTATTCCTGGGGTTTTGAAAAAATGAACCAAGAATTGATTGAAATAGGCGAAACGCCGTATTCAAACCCCAGGAATACTGCCTCAGGAAGTTTAAAATTGCAAGACAGTGCTGAAGTTGCCAAACGTCCGCTGGAATGTTTATTATATTTTTTGATTGGCAATAATCTTCCGTTTCAATCGCAATTTGAAGGTTTAAATACCGCTAGAAATTGGGGTTTTAAAGTTCCAAAAGAAGCCAAATTGGCCAATAATCTTCAAGAAGTTTTTGAATTTATCGATTATTGGGACATTCATCGACACAATTTACCCTATGAAACCGATGGCGTCGTAGTAAAGGTAAATGCATTTCAACACCAAGATGAATTGGGTTTTACGGCCAAATCACCACGTTGGGCAATGGCTTACAAATTCAAATCCGAACAGGTTTTCACGAAATTAAATTCAATATCTAATCAAGTTGGTCGAACTGGAGCTATTACGCCTGTTGCGAATTTAGAACCTGTTCAGTTAGCGGGAACTATAGTAAAACGTGCTTCTTTGCATAATGCAGATCAAATTGAAAAACTCGATATTCGTGTGAATGACACTGTTTTTGTAGAAAAAGGGGGCGAAATTATTCCTAAAATTATTGCTGTTGATCTTTCTAAACGGCCAGCCGACACTGAACCAACGCAATATATCACGCATTGTCCTGAATGTCAAGCTGAGCTGACGAGAACAGAAGGAGAAGCCAATCACTATTGCCCGAATTTTTATGGTTGTCCGCCACAAATCATAGGCAGAATTCAACATTATATTTCTAGGAAAGCCATGGATATCGAAGGTTTAGGAGGAGAAACTGTTGCATTACTTTTCAATTATGGTTTGGTGAAAAATTATGCAGATTTGTACGAATTATCAGTTGAACAGATTTTACCATTAGAAAGAATGGCTCAGAAATCAGCTGAAAATTTGGTCAATGGTGTTCAAAATTCGAAAAATATCCCTTTCGAAAGTGTTTTGTTTGCTTTGGGAATTCGTTTTGTAGGAGAAACAGTAGCAAAAAAATTAGCCAAACATTACAAAAATATTGACGCTCTGCGCAAGGCTACATTGATGGATTTGATTTTGGTAGACGAGATTGGAGAAAGAATTGCCAAAAGTGTCATCGAATTTTTTGAAAACCAAGAGAATATTGACATTATCGAAAAGCTCAAATTTCACGGGATTCAATTTGAAATTATAGAAAAAATAAATCCCAATGCCACCAACAAATTAGAAGGAAAAACCTTTGTAGTTTCAGGCGTTTTTGAACAATTTTCGCGTGATGATTTGAAAAAAGCAATTGAAGACAATGGAGGAAAAAATGGAAGCTCTATTTCTGCAAAAACTGATTTTGTTTTGGCAGGCGATAATATGGGCCCAGCCAAATTGGAAAAAGCCAATAAATTGGGAGTGAAAATAATCTCGGAAAAGGAGTTTATTGAGATGTTGGATTAAAAATCACATTCAAATTAAGCGATAGGCGTTAAGTATATTGCAGGTTAAACCACAATCGTTTTTCCAGCGTGGCTTTTGTTTTTGTTGGCATCAAAATAAAAATCAATTCTGCCTAAATTGATTCCATAACAACCCACTTGATTAACCAAAACTTCTTGTCCAACAAGATTTTTGACAATCGTTGGTTTGTCTAGAAAAGTGTGGGTGTGTCCGCCAATAATCAAATCAATGTCTCGGGTTTGCGCTGCCAATTTTAAATCTGAAATTTTATTTTCTTCATTTTTATATTGATAACCCAAATGCGAAAGACAAATGATTAAATCGCATTTTTGCTCTTTTTTTAATATGCGAGTCATTTCTTGCGCCATTTCAACAGGGTTTTGATAAATAGTTTCCTTATAACTTTTCTTGTCAACCAATCCTTCTAGTTCAATTCCGATTCCGAAAACACCAATTTTGATACCGTTTTTGTTGAAAATTTTATAAGGTTTTGTAATTTGATCCAAAACCGTATTTTTAAAATCGTAATTGGCTACTACAAAATCGAATTTGGCATTTGGTAATTGCGAATAGAAACCATCAATGCCATTATCAAAATCATGGTTGCCCATAGTAGCCAAGTCATAGTTCATCATGCTCATGAGTTTGAATTCCAATTCACCACCATAATAATTAAAATAAGGTGTCCCTTGAAATATATCTCCGGCATCCAAAAGCAAAACATTGGGTTGCTCTTTTCTGATATTTTCAATTAATGTTGCACGACGAGATACGCCACCCATGTTCGGGCTTTTCGGATCATTTGAAGGAAACGGGTCGATGTGACTGTGAACATCATTGGTATGTAAAATCGTGATTTGCTTGATTTCATTGGTTGAAAATCCCATCAGCGGCAAACTAGGCAAGGCCAAAAGCGCAGAACTTGCTGCGGTTTTTTGTATAAAATCTCTTCTTTTCATCTTTTTTATTTTTGTTTCAAGTTTCAGGTTTGAAGTTTTATATTTTCAAGTTTCAAATAAGTCCTTAATTATTTTATTCATAAAATAAATTTATTGTTGCAATGTCTTAACCTGAAACATGAAACCTGAAACAAAAAAATCTACCTGAAACAATATTTTACTCCACAATAATTCTTTTATCCAAAACCAGCGGAATAGTGTCGACCTCTTTAAAATAGTCAATCAAAATAGTCCTCAATTTATAGTCTAAATCAATTTTGTCACTATTTTTTTTGAAAAAAGTCATATTATCGCCGCCATTTGCCAAATAGTCTGAAGTGGCGACATAATAAGTTTTATTTTCATCCAAGGGTTTTCCTTGTATCTGAATGTTTTTAGCCATTTTGTTTTTGTCAATTGTAAAACTCATTCCCGACAAGGGATGAGGTTTTTGCTCCTTTATTATATAACTAGGAATTTCCAAAATAGCACTTCCTTTCATCGCTACAACAATTAAACTGTTCTCAAAAGGCATAATTTCAAATGCTGTTCTGGCTGTTACATTTCCTTTTGAGATAATTGCTCGGATTCCGCCATGGTTCAATAAGCAGAAATCGATGTTTACATTTTTTCTGGACTTTAAAATTGGATTGCCTTTTTCTATCACGACATCTGCCATTAAATTGCCTATTGGCGTTTGCCATTCACCGATTTTATCAATATTTTGCGGAGCGATTGCCAAAACTTC
>CALPKO020000290.1 GCA_943324165.2 Bdellovibrio sp. ZAP7
AATACATTCTACCACAGTGTTTAAGGCCGTATCATAACCAAGAGTGTGACTGGTTCCATAAATATCGTTGTCAATCGTTCCCGGAATTCCCATTACTGGAAAACCATATTCTCTGTTGAAAACTTCCGCACCCGTAAAACTTCCGTCACCACCAATAACCACAAGTGCATCCACACCTGTTCTTTTCAGATTATCGTAAGCTTTTTTTCTGCCTTCGACGGTCATAAATTCTTTTGAACGAGCAGATTTTAAAATTGTCCCGCCTTTATTAACAATATTGTTTACCGAACGAGGACCCATTTCTTTAAAATCTCCTTCAATCATTCCTTGATAACCGCGATAAATCCCTACACATTCAATATTGTGATAAGCGCAAGTCCTTACTACTGAACGAATAGCAGCATTCATTCCGGGAGCATCTCCACCAGAAGTTAAAACGCCAATTTTCTTTATATTATCTAACATTTTAATTTTTTGAAGTGCTAAAGTAATAAAGATTAGCAACTATCGATGAAGCGTTATAATTAATTTATTTTTTGACTAACAATTCAAACGTTTTCGTTAATAAGTTTTCGTTCTGAACCGAGTTATCAAAAAAAATAAGTGCAAAAAATTACGAATAACATTTTTTTAGGTAGTAAAATCTATAAATTTTTAAGATTCTTAGATTATTCGTCTTTAGGTGGAACAACCTCTATATTTGGTTTTGGATTGTCGTTATTTTTTTTCTTCTTCTTATCCTGAAAATGAATATAATCCGGAATAATTTCGGAGTCAGGAATATCTTGGTTAGATTTTTTTTCTTTGGTTAACTTCTGATTTTTGAAGATTTTATTAACCAATTCACTAAAAGTATCAAAATCAACTTCATAAGTCAATCCCAAACCTTGCGTATAACCTATTCCTTCACCAATATAATTGATATCATTTTCCCTGTTAAACACCCTTAAATTCAATGAGCCATCTTCGTTCACTCTGTATTGAATTTCAACATTACCCACAATTGCAGACTGATTAATTCCACCAACGGGAACACCAACTTTACCATTTACTGATATTCTTTCGTTAATTTGGGTAGAAACGGTAAATCCAATTGAGCCATCAGATTCTTTTCCAGGAGTGTTATCTCGCGAAACAATATCAATTCCGACTTTAAATTTGTCATCGGTATTCTGAAAAATTTCATCGAAAATTCCACCAGCGGTTTCATATAAATTTTTCGCGACAGCATTTTGATTTACTCCTTCGTTACTTAAAAATCCTCCCGTTGCCAAAAGGGTCAAAGCTTGCGTTTGACGAATGTCTTTATCATTTAGTTTGGTTTGTATTTCTGATTTCAAAACAGAACTAATTGTAGGAAAATTGATGTTGAAATCGGGCTCTGGACTACTTAAATTTCCCGTTATAGCAATTCCAACTTCAACAGGCACTTTTCGATTTACAGATGGATTATCTAGCAATACTGATGGATTTGCATTGGCTTTATAAATGGCTTCCAAATTTAATCTGGCTCTCATCGGGTCACCTTCCCAAGAAATTGAACTAAATTTTTTAACTTCGAATCTTTTGTCTACCAATCCTTTGTATTTGAAATTGTAAGTTCCTTCATAGACTTGATAATCGCCATACATATTGAATTTTCCGAGTGTATTGATTTCCAAAAGCAGCGTTCCATTTCCTTTTCCTTTCATTCCATGACCTGTTTCTCGGTCTAAAATCACTTCTATTTCTGCTTCTGGCGTTAAATCTAATTCAAATTTAAGTTCTAAACCATTGTAATTTTTTGTAGGAATTAAAATTCCTTTTTGAAGGTTGTATTTTTCTAAAGGACTCAAAAAATGAATGAAGTTTTTATTGCCGACTGCCTCAGAATTATTGATAGGAATCTTTATTTCGGTACCTTTTCTAGACTTTGCATTAACTTCAATCAAAAGACCATTTGTTGGTCCTGAAATAGTTGCTTTTCCGTCTATAAAAGCCGTACCATAATACGCAGCATCCTCTGCATCTTTGGTGTCTAAAGCTACCAATCTATCGGCAGTAATGGCAAGATCTAAATTCCAATTGGAGAAATTTTTGTGCTTGATTGTGCCATTTAATTTTCCTTCAGAATTGTATTTGGTGTCAACTATTGTGGCATTTTGGAAAATAAATTGATTTTCAGAAAGATCAACAATAGAATTTTGCTTGAAACCATAATCAACATTGAGATATGGAATTGTCAAACCCGCTTTTTCTAAAAATAATCTCCCATTGATTTCTGGTTTATTTACAAATCCTGAAATATTTGCATTCCCAGAAACAAAACCACGAATATTTGAAATTACATCACCGCCAACGGGACTGAATGCTGCCAAATTAAATTGGTCAAAACGCAAATCTAAATCTAGTTTGGTGTCTTTGTTTTCAATTGAAAAATTACCCTGTGCCAAAAATGATTCAATGTTTTTGTTTGCTAAACTTGAGTTGACCATGAATTTCTTGAATGTATTATCTCCTTCAATACTTAAATTAAGGGTGCCTAATTCGATATTATTGATATTCAAACTATTTACAACTATCGAAGACGTTGGTTGATAAATCTTATTGTTTTGCTTAAAATTGATTTTTCCATTCAAATTCCCAACAACTTTCAAGCTATCGACAGAAGGAATAATCTTGCCTAGATTTACGTTCTCAAAATTCAGTTCTAAATCTTTATAAGTTGTATCCCGCAATTTTCCCATCAAAGCAATTTTCTGTTTTTCGTGGGTCATCAAAATATTATCAATTGAAAAATTCTTGAGCTTTTTGTCAAATACAATTTTGTTGTTGTCTAAATTATTTTCGTTGAGAAACCACAAATAGTCTTTGAATTTGAGTTCCGATTTTTGTATGCCAACAACGCTATTATTCTCTTTGTCAATGGTGTGATAAAGGTTTAAATTATAATAATCTTCTGCATTTTTTCCACCTTTAAATTCTGAACGAACAAAAAGCGTGTCTTTAGCAGTAACATTTATCAGACTAAAATTTGATATTTTATAATACTTAGTTTTAATACTATCCATTTCAATATAAGCATTATACAATGGATTTTTGTTGTCTATGTCAACTTTAATTTTATCAAAATTATTATCAAACGCTTTGATGGACGGAGAATTAAAATTGAGTTTAAATTCTTCGTTATCGGCATTAATATTTCCTTTTATTTCAGTGTTAGCTCCCACTTCAACTCCCGGATAAAAAATTTCGATTACTTTATTGTAGATGCTAAAATTAAATTTCAAGAACT
>CALPKO020000291.1 GCA_943324165.2 Bdellovibrio sp. ZAP7
ATAAATATAACACGATTGAAATCAACAAATAAAATCCTCCAACAGCAAAAAATCCAAAGTAAATTTCACCTAAAACATCACCTAAATAAAATGCTAAACCCAAAGTCATTAAAACAAAAAACAGCGTTAAAAACAGAAAAATAACAACTCTTGCTGCAAAAGAGGCAAAAACATCTGTTGCTTTGTCGATGGCATTTAGTCTATATAGTCCTAAAGTTGTTTTGACATATTGTTCTGCTTTTTCGAAAAGCATTTCGATTAAAATAATTTTTTCGTTCATGGTTTTTGGATTGTATAAATATAAAAATCGCCAAAATTCTAAATTAGAACTTTGGCGATTACAACAATTATTTTATTGCACTTGAAAAATCGTTTTTAGCATTTTCTGCTAATTCTTGCCCATCTTGCAGATAACTTTTTCCTTCTTTGATATATTTGTTTCCTTCGCTTTTTACATCATCCAATTTTGATGATAACGAATCGATTAATTCATTGTATTTGTGTTTCAAGTCGTCTAAAGAATCTTTTCCTTTGTCTGCGATTTTTTTTCTAGTTTCTGTTCCTTTTTCTGGTGCAAACAAAATCCCTAAAATTGCTCCTGTTGCCAAACCTGCCAATGCCCCTAAAACTACTTTTCCTGTGTCCATGATAAATTTATTTATTTATTGTTAATTTGATTTTATAAAAAAGCTAGCGACTTTTTTACCTATTCTTTTTCATTTGCAACAATTCCCATTCTTAAAATGCGTAACCTAAAGTTAATTGTAAAACTTGATTTTTGTACCTTGGATTGGTAGCATTACCATCGCTGTCGGATTTAGAGATGTCCCAACCTGCTTTTACGCCTATCACTAACATATCCACATTGAAATCTGCTCCAATTACAAATCCAAAAATATTCTTCTTATAATTATCGTTGTTGATTCCGTCTTCTTGAGTGCTCGATGCACTTCCGTTAAACTTGTTCTTAGTTTCTAAAAGATAAGAATATTGAGGCCCAACCAAAAATGTGACTCCATCAATTGGTTTGATTTGCAATTGTAAAGGAATATCCAAAAATGTTGATGTTCTTTCGAAATCATAATTTCCTAAAATGGTTGTGCCGGTTGCTTTAAAGCCTTTTTGAGAATATAAGACCTCTGGTTGAAAACCGATGAACTTCATAATCGGAATGGATAAAAATGCTCCTCCAACAAATCCTGCTTTGCTATCTGCTACAAAATTTTGACCTTCTTCATCATACACATTGGCTAAATTGACACCAGCTTTGAATCCGAATTTGAAATTTTCTCTCGTGTCTCCCGATGGAGAAATGTTTTTTTGTTGAGCAAAAGTTCCGAATGCAAATAGAATTCCTATCGCTATTGTACTTACAACTTTCTTCATGGAATTGGTTTTTGTGATCATTAAATTGTTTTTTGATTACACTGCAAAGATGCGAACACAAGGGATTTTAACTGTTACAGGATTTTTTTATAAATTTATCATATTTCAATGTTGATTTAGGATTAAGTGGGAAGATGGAAGTGGGAAGTGGGAAGTGGGAAGTGAGAAGAAAGAAGAAAGAGGAAAGAGGAAACAGGAAAGAGGAAAGAGGAAAGAATTTAGATTTCAGAAATTTGAAATTTGACATTGAAATTGATATTGAAATTTGATATTGAAATTTGAAATTGATATTGAAATTTGAAATTGACTTTGATATTGACATTGACTTTGATATTGACATTGACATTGAAATTGACATTGACATTGAAAAAACGGTTTTGAGTATACCCAAAACCGTTTTTTTTATTTTATATTTAAGATGATAATTATTTTTTCAACCTCAATTATGGGGTTACGGGTGGCGTTTCGTCTGTGCCCGACGGTGTGTTATAAATCACATAGTCGCTATATTTAGCTTGGCTCACATCTGCAAAAATAGCTTTACCACGGTTACTGTAATCTATCAAAATGGTGTATAATTTATTCGCTTCTGTTCTGCGCACTTCAGTAACCGAGTTTCGCTCTGTAATGGCTTTTCGTTTCAAATCGATGGCAGTGTCAAAAGCAGTACGAAGGGTTTCTAATGACGTAATTTTTGCTGCGGTTAGTCCTTCTGTTGCCAAACTAGTGAGGTATTTTGTGGCAGCATCTTTCATATTTTTCGCATTGCGCACCAACTCTTCGTCGGTTTGTCTGGTCAAATCAAAATTGCCAAATTCGGCTTGCTTGCCCGGAAAATCTTTAAATACAATTTCTACCATGTTGATAACGCTGCGCATTGCAATTTCTAAAAGTTCTCTGGCAATGTCTTTGCTTTGCGTGGCAGTTTGCTTCATCCCGTCGAGGGTTTCGTCTGACGGAATAGCAAGAAACGCATTCAGTTGATTTACGAAAGCGGTGCGTTTGGCAGCCGTAAAACCTCTGTCGGTGAACTCTACAATGTCTCTATCGATCAACAAAAGCATGTTGTCGCACAATTGTTTGAGCATTCCGTAAGTAAAATTGAATCCAACTACAATCTCTTTTTTCATGATTTCTACTATTTATTGGTTAATATTTATTTAATTAAGTGTTTATGTGATAATAGCAACGCTAAAATACTAAAAATAGTATTATAATGTTTTCAATTAGCATAATTTTTTGCATAAAACTTACTTAAATGGTTCAAAAACTGCTACAAAGAGCCATCTGAGTACTACAAAGAGCCATCTGAGTACTACAAAGAGCCATCTGAGTGCTACAAAGAGCCATCTGAGTGATACAAAGAAGCATCTGAGTGCTACAAAGAGCCATCTGAGTGCTACAAAGAACCATCTGACTACTACAAAGAGCCATCTGACTGCTACAAAGAAACATCTAGACAGTACATATAATCATCTAAATAAAACAAAGAGCTATTTAATTAAATCAGAGACAAATTTGATTAAAACGCAATGTTATTGAAGCAATGCAATAGTGCAGGTGTTATGGAAAGTTTGCGAAAAGCAAAATTTATAAGAAATGGTTTTTTTAGATTTTTTTATATATTTGGAGGAAATAAAGTCTGATTGTTATCAGACCTATCCACCCAAAATGGGTAGATAAGTCTCATTTTATCAGACCTATACACTAGTTAGCAGTTACACTAAAAAAATCAAGTAGATGACATATTCAGAAATACAAGATAATCTCAAATCAAATACTTTTAAATCTACTAATGATCGTGGACAAAACTTTCTATTCAAATTTACAGAAATTAATGTATTTCGAGATGGGAAACACATAGCTGATTATGAACTTA
>CALPKO020000292.1 GCA_943324165.2 Bdellovibrio sp. ZAP7
ATACCATTAATAAAAATACTGCTTTTGGGAGTAGAATATTCTTTTGCGATTTCTAAATATTCATTAATTGTTACTTTTGTTGGAATAGATGGAAATTTCAAAAACTCACAAATTGCCATTTTTAGGATAATAGTGTCAATTTCTGCAATTCTTTCGCTGTCCCAATTTGGTGTTTTATCAGCAAATTCTTTGGCAAAATCAATTTCATTTAAAACGGTCTTTCTAAATAAATTAATTACAAATTCTTTGTCTTCTGTATCTTTAAATAATTTAGCAATTTTAAAATCGTCACTTTCGTTCGGAACTTTTAAAGCTGATAATTGTTTAACTATATGGGTATTGACTAATGGAATGTCATCAATCCAAGTCAATTTATTGTCTTCTAAATACTCGTATAATTTCTCATTTGGAGCAATTAAATCCTCAAAAACTGAAAGTACAAATTGTTTGTCTTCTTCAAAAGTATTGACTTTATTTGACATGTATTTTGTATACAAATCACTTTCTTTTATAGCCTTTAACAGAATTTGAATATAATCTGAATGCAATTCCCAATTGTTGATTTTTCGATTTTCTAGCGCAATACTTAAAGAATTACTTTCTTCTAAAAATTTAAAAACAAGGTTGTTGATGAATTTAACGTTGGGATTTCGCTCTTCCGAAGTTGAAAGGTGTTTTTTGCTTGATTTTTCTAAAAAAAGGGCTTCTGTTTTTTTTAATTCAATCAAACAAGAAAGCATAATTAAGTATAAATCTAGACTATTTTCTAAGCTAAAGAATAAAAATTTCTCTTCTTTTTCTAAACTATCTGAACTATTTTGATGCATCGCATAAATAGATTGCATCACTTTTACGCGGATATGTCTTCTGTTTAACACTTTGTAAGAACTTTTTTAAATTAAAAAACCGCCAATCGTATAATTGGCGGTGCAAAAATAGTAATTATATTGAAAATGCCTATTTATTTTGAAGCGTTTTCTTTTTTTCTTTTGTCAATATTTTTTTGAGCAATCATCATCGCGGCTGCTTGCGTTGTGATGTCATTTTGTTCAGCAAAACTCAAAATTTCTAGTGTTGTATTGTAAATATTCTCAGTTCTTTTCATTGCCTCAACACTATCATAACCAACTATTTCGGCATAAACATTGATGATCCCACCAGCATTTATTAAAAAATCTGGAGCATAAAGAATTCCTCTTTCTTTTAGAATTTGTCCGTGAATTGTATCATTTGCCAATTGATTATTCGCCGCTCCAGCAATAATTTTTGCTTTTATTTTATAAATCGTATCATCGTTTAACGTAGCACCTAATGCGCATGGAGAATAAATATCAACATCCGCAGCATATAAATTATCGCCTTCAAAAATAGTTGCATTGTATTTTTTTGCAACTTCTTCTAATCTGTTTTGATTAATATCCGCAATTTGAACTAAAGCGTTTTCTTTTGACAAATAATCTACTAGTGTTTCTCCAACATGACCAATTCCTTGCACTAAAATTGTTTTTCCAGTTAGATTATCTGAGCCATATTTATACTTTACTGCCGCTTTTATTCCCATAAAAACGCCATAAGCGGTGACTGGTGATGGATTTCCCGATCCACCTTTTTCAATAGAAACTCCTGTTACAAATTTAGTAACTTCACGAATCTTATCCATGTCTTGTGTTGTCGTTCCAACATCTTCTGCAGTAATATATTTTCCCGATAAAGAATTAACGTATTCTCCAAATTTGCGAATCATTTCAGGTGTTTTGTCAATTTTTGAATCGCCAATAATGACAGCTTTACCTCCACCAAGATTCAACCCCGTAATGGCAGATTTAAATGTCATTCCACGAGAAAGGCGCAAAACATCATTTAAAGCTTCCCATTCATTTGCGTAATTCCACATTCTTGTGCCGCCTAAAGCTGGTCCCAAAGTTGTGTTATGAATACCAATTATTGCTTTTAAACCAGTATCTTTGTCGTTGCAAAAAACAATTTGTTCGTGATCATCAAATGAAAGTTGTCCAAAAACAGGATCAATTTTAATAAGCTCAGCTGGTTTTAAAATTTCTGTAATCATACTGTGATTTTTTAAATGTTGAAATTACGACTTTATCAAAAAGACCGTGCAAATTTAGTACTAATATCAAAACATTGCAATAAAATTCGTTTTTTTTAATAATCTTTCAATATTATTGTTTTTTGCTAGTGAAATTCGAAAATATATTTATGCTACTTTATTAAGTTTTACATTAATAAAAAAAGACATTACCTTAAAAAATAATGAAGGAATTACAATATTTAAATAAATATTTCATCAAATACAAATTCAGTTTTCTATTTGGAATTATTACCACAATTGCTGCTCAAATATTTGCTCTTTTTACTCCAAAATTAATTAGTCAATCATTTAAATCGATAGAAATTTTTGCATCGCAAAGTAATGCAAATGTGCTTACTGTAAAAAACGAACTTATACACAACATTCTACTCGTAATTGCAACGACCATAATTGCTGGATTATTTTCTTTTCTGATGCGTCAAACTTTGATAGTCATGTCTCGTCACATTGAATTTGACTTAAAGAACGAAATTTTCCGACAATATGAAAATCTAACGCAGCATTTTTACAAACAAAACCGAACCGGAGATTTGATGAACCGCATAAGCGAAGATGTGGGCAAAGTTCGGATGTATGTTGGGCCCGCTGTCATGTATTCAATTAATACAGTTATTCGTTTTACAATTGTGATTATTTATATGTACCATGTTTCTCCTCGATTGACTTTATATACGCTGTTGCCATTACCAATTCTGTCTTATGCTATTTTTAAATTAAGCGTTGAAATTAATAATAGAAGCACTGCCTTCCAGCAAAATTTATCTAAATTATCTACGTTTTCTCAAGAAGTATTTTCTGGAATCAGGGTAATAAAATCCTATTCTTTGGAGCAACAATACCAAAGTAATCTTTCGGCACTTTCGCAAGAAAGCAAAGAAAAAGCAATGAAACTAGCAAAAACGAATTCTCTTTTTGGACCCTTAATGCTCGCATTAATTGGTGTTAGTAATTTAGTCGTAGTTTTTTTCGGCGGAATTATGTACATCGAGGGAAGTAACGGAATTTTAAATATTGGCACGATTGCTGAATTTATTCTTTACATCAACATGCTAACTTGGCCAGTAGCGTCTCTAGGTTGGGTTTCGTCGATGGTGCAAGAAGCCGCTGCATCTCAAAAAAGAATCAATGAGTTTTTGAAAATTCAACCAGAAAT
>CALPKO020000293.1 GCA_943324165.2 Bdellovibrio sp. ZAP7
CACCAATTCTGTTTTCTTTTGGTACTTTAACGTCTGTAAACATTAACGAATGTGTATCGCTTCCTCTGATGCCCATTTTCTTTTCTTTCAGTCCAATATCAAAACCTTCCCAGCCTTTTTCTACAATAAAAGCATTAATTCCTTTGTGTTTTTTGTCTATATGGGTTTGCGCAATAACTAAATAGGTGGAAGCTGTTCTTCCGTTTGTAATCCAATTTTTTGTTCCGTTTAACAAATAATAGTCACCTTTATCTATTGCGGTGGTTTTTTGTGAAGTCGCATCAGAACCAGCTTCTGGCTCAGAAAGACAAAATGCACCAATTACCTCGCCTTTTGCAAGAGGAACCAAATATTTCATCTTTTGTTCTTCATTGCAATATTTTTCGATTCCGGCGCAAACTAGTGAATTATTAACAGACATTATTACAGCAGCCGAAGCATCAACTTTAGCAATTTCAGTCATTGCCAAAACGTATGAAATGCTATCTAATCCCGACCCTCCGTATTTTGGATCCACCATCATTCCCATAAATCCGAGCGCCCCCATCATTTTGACTTGTTCGGTTGGAAATTTAGAATGTTCATCTCTTTCAATAACGCCTGGCAAAAGTTCTTGTTGAGCAAAATCTTTAGCAGCTTGTTGGATCATCAAATGTTCTTCGGAAAGGTTAAAATCCATATTTTTGTAATAAATTAATTGTTCTTAAATTTGACACAAAAGTAAATATTTAATATCAAATTTCAAACGATTTCGTAAATTTAGAAAATGTTAAAAAAAACATACAAAGTTATAGGTGTCATGTCAGGAACTTCTCTTGACGGAGTTGATTTGGCTCATATTATTTTCACTATAAAAAACGACAAATGGGACTTCCAAATTTTGGAATGTGAAACGATTTCTTATTCGTCAGAATGGGTAAACAAATTGAAAATTGCAGTTGGTTTTTCGGATGGTGAATTGTCGGAGCTGAATCAAGATTATACTTTGTTATTAGGTCAAATTATTGCAAATTTTATTGAAAAACACAAAATCGAAGACCTTGATGCTATTTGTTCTCACGGACATACGATTTTGCATCAACCTCAAAACGGGTTTACTTTACAAATTGGCAATTTACCCGAAATTGCAAAATATACCAACCAAAAAGTAGTTTGTGATTTTAGAGTGCAAGATGTAGAATTTGGTGGACAAGGTGCGCCCTTAGTGCCTATCGGAGATAAAATTTTATTTTCAGATTACGATTACTGCCTAAATTTAGGTGGATTTTCTAATATTTCTTTTGAGCAAAATGGCAACAGAATTGCCTTTGATATTTCGCCGGTCAACACGGTTTTGAATTTTTATGCTAATCAATTGGGTTTTGATTTTGATGACAAGGGGCAAATTTCTAAATCAGGGAAATTAAATCCGGAGTTGCTTAATGAATTAAATGCTTTGGAATATTACAAAAAATCGTTTCCTAAATCGCTTGGTTTTGAATTCGTAAAGGAAATTGTACTTCCATTAATTGAAGAATTTCACATTCCAATCGAAGATAAAATGCACACTTTTACAGAGCATATAGCGTTACAAATTGCTTTGTCTTTACATAATCAAAGTGGAAAACTTTTAGCCACGGGCGGAGGAACTTACAATGATTTTCTAATTGAAAATATGAAGTTTCATTTGCCGAAAATGGAAATTATTGTTCCAAATAAAAAAATACTAGAATTCAAAGAAGCCCTGATTTTTGGGTTACTCGGCGTTTTGAAATTAAGAAACGAAATTAATGTATTGAAGAGTGTTACTGGCGCAAAAATTGACCATTCATCAGGAAAAATATTTGGTTAAATAGAAAATTAAAAGGTTCAAATACTTACTAAAAATCAATTAGTTATCCTTATCAAAATAATTATTAAAAGTAAAATCACTCAATAAATAAAAAATGGTTGTTACAAAAATCAATATTTTTATTTTTCAATTATTAGAATAAAACACATTTCCTTCGCAAAATATTTATGGAATGTTCAAATATTTATGGGTCTGAAGTGAAACCCTCCATTTAGGATTTTTCATCACATAATCGACAATAAGTGGTGTCATTTCTTCTTTTTTGCTCCATTCCGGTTGAAGAAATAAGATGGCATTTTTATTTACTTTTTCCGCTTGTTCTTCGGCAAAAATAAAATCGTGTTTGTTATAAATAATTACTTTCAGTTCATCCGCATTTTCGTAAACTGTTATTGTAGGTAGTTTATTTTTCTTAGGTGAAAGACAAATCCAATCCCAAGTTCCTGTCAAAGGATACGCTCCAGAGGTTTCAATATGTGTTTTTCGATTGTTTGCTTTTAGCTTTTGCGTTAACAAAGTCATGTCCCAAGTGAGAGGTTCTCCTCCTGTAACAACCACTGTTTCGGAATATTTACTGGCATTTTCAACTATCAAATCTACTGCTGTTGGTGGATGAAGCGCTGCATTCCAACTTTCTTTCACATCACACCAATGACAACCCACATCGCAACCACCAATTCTTATAAAATAAGCCGCTGTTCCGGTGTGGTATCCTTCTCCTTGAATCGTATAAAACTCTTCCATTAAAGGCAACATGGCTCCTTTTTCTACAGCGGTTTGTATTTCTTTTGGTAACATTTATTTGTATTAAGCTGCAAAGTTAAGTAAAATTGCGTGCAGAATAACGCCACAATCATCATTGCTATTGATTTTAATGTCGCGTGATAAATTTTCAAATCTTGGAAATTAAATCTGGAGTCGCCAAATGAATAGTTCTTTCATTTAAAATATTTGTTTAAATCCGAAAGAAAGAAAAAATAGCTGAATAAATTATCGATTTGTCTATTTGAACGCATAAGAATGAATTATTGATAATAATTAGGTATATTTCTATTATTGTTATAAAAATGAGATTGTTTTGACGTTTTCAGTTCATTATTTTTAACGAATTCTTTATTTTTGTGAAAAAAATCATTAGCATGAAAGTTGAAGAACAAGGCCTTTATTTGCCAGAATTTGAACATGACAATTGTGGAGCAGGATTTATTTGCAATTTAAATGGAATTAAATCTAATGATATTATTCACAAAGCACTAGATATTCTTATCAAATTAGAGCATCGTGGTGCTGTCAGTTCTGATGGAAGAACTGGTGATGGAGCTGGAATATTATTTGACATTCCTCATGATTTTTTTAAAAAAGTATGTGATTTTGAAATTCCAGAACCAAGAGAATATGCTGTAGGAATGGTTTTTATGCCAAAAAGCA
>CALPKO020000294.1 GCA_943324165.2 Bdellovibrio sp. ZAP7
ATGCACAAACCAACATTCCACGTTCTTCATCAGGCAAACCAACAACAGCACATTCCAGAATATTTTCGTGGGTTAAAAGTACACTTTCCACTTCAATTGCACCTATGTTGTAACCAGAAGAAATAATCATATCATCTCCTCTCGCCACAAACCAAAAATAATTATCATCATCTTGACGGAAAATATCGCCCGTAATGTTCCATCCATTCTCTACATATTCTTTTTGTTTTTCTTCACGGTTTAAATATTTACAACCAGTTATTCCACGAACAGCTAATCTTCCAATTTCATTTCTTGCAACTTCATTTCCATAATTATCAATTATTTTAGCTTCGTAACCACCAATTGCTTTTCCGGTTGCGCCTGGTTTCATGTTTTCTTCATTGGATGAAATAAATATATGCAACATTTCTGTAGCACCAATGCCATCAATTATTTTTAATCCAGTAGTTTTATGCCAATCTTGCCAAACCTTTAGCGGCAGGGTTTCTCCGGCAGAAATACATTTGCGCAAGCTAGAAATATCATATCCAGCAACTTTAGTGGTGATGATTCTCCAAGCAGTTGGCGCCGTAAAGCAAATGGTTATTTTGAAATCTTGAATGGCTTTCAATAATAAATCTGGACTTGGTTTTTCAATCAAAAATGTGGAGGCACCATAGTACAATGGAAACAAAACCAAACCACCTAAACCAAAAGTAAATCCAATTGGCGGACTTCCTATAAAAATATCTTTTTCAGTAGGTTGTAATGAATATTGAGGAAATGCCTCGCAAATATTTAAAATATCTTTATGGTAATGAGCTGTCATTTTCGGCAATCCTGTTGTGCCAGAAGTAAAACCGATTAAGCAAATTGAATCTGATTTTGAATGGTAATTCTGAAACGTTTTTGGTTTTGATTTCATCAAATTTTCTAAATCGGAATTTCTGAAGTAGCTTACTTTTTTAAGAAAATCAGATTTAATAAAATTCATTTCTTCAGCTAAATCACTATCGCAAAAAGCATGAGAAATTTCGGCGCAATCTATTATTGTTGCTAATTCTTTGCTCCTAAGTAATGGCATAGTTGCCACTACAATTCCACCTGCTTTTAGAACAGCAAACCAACACGCAACCAACATTGGATTATTGGCAGAACGAAGCAAAACACGATTCCCTGATTTTAAACCTAAATCTTCGATTAAAACTTGGGCAATCTGATTTGCTTTTTCATATAAATCTTGATAAGTCCAGGTTTGGTCAAAAGTGCGAATACAAATTGAATTTCCACGACCTTCTTTGATATGATTGTCTAAAAGTTTATCTACACAATTGAGCATTTCTGGATGTTGAAATTGAGGTAACTGAGTAAAAGTGTAGTCAGGAAGTAGCGAAGAACTTGGTAAATTATGATGAGCGAAATTATCTTCGTAATGTTTCATAAATTTTTGCAAATTATAAGATGTGCCAACCAATATTTAGATTTGCTCAAATTATTCCTATTTAAATGATAAAAATAGTAATTTTTTTTAAAATAGCCACATTTAACACATTTAATAGAAGTTTACAAGATGTGTTTTTAGTGATTTTTTAATTCTTAATTACTTACATTTGCAACGCAGACCGCCTTATCGTCCCAATTTGTTGGGGAGGAAAGTCCGGACACCAAAGAGAAGCATAGCGGATAACATCCGTCGTCTCGTTTTAAAATGAGAAAGGACAAGTGCAACAGAAAGTATGTACAGGTCAAGCTGTAGTGAAACCAGGTAAACTCTATGCGGTGAAATTTCAAGTATATCGATAGTTAAGGGCTTCTCGTCCGTTGTCGAAGGGTAGAAAGATTGATTCCGATAGTAATATCGGAACTAGATAAATGATAAGGCTCCGATTTATCGGAGACAGAATCCGGCTTACAGGTCTGCTTTTTTATTTAATTTCCTTTAGTTCTTTAATAAAAATCCACTTCATAAATAATTTTTCTCCCGCATTGGTTTTAATGGCTTGAAATTTTGGTGACATTAAGGTCGACACAACAAATGCCGTAAGTGGGATATAAAAGCCTGTTAAATAGGTATATTTTTCTATCAAAAATTTTGATGAAATAAATAAAGTTGCAAAACAAATAAGTTGCAAAACAAAAGCTTTAACTTGAAGTTTGGTCATTATACAATGATTTTTGATGCAAATTTAAGTTTTTATTTTCATTCCATCCAATTACAAATAGCTATCTTTTAGATTTAAAATTTGTGTATTAGAAATAATAAAAACCTTTCTAAATTTGTTAAAATAATAATTAAATCTTTTGAATTTTGATGGGTAAATATTTTATATTTTTGCGGCAATATTATAATGTAAAAAAAAAATAATAATTAATTAGTCATATAATTATGAATAAAATTATACACCTTTCACTATTTCTTTTTGGCCTATCAACTTTTGCTCAACCCGTTATCAATAGTTCAGATTTTGACAATTTGAATGTTTCTTATTTAATCAAAAATGCAACGTCATCAACTTTAACCGAGGGAGCAGCCGGTGCGAATATTATTTGGAATTTTTCATCTCTGATTTTAACCTCTGATCCTCAAGCTGGAGTACAGACCGTTACTCTAGTTCCAAATGGTCCGTTTTCTAGTAGTTTTTCAAATGCAAATTATGTGTTCAAGACGTCATCAAATGGTAATGATGATTATTACAGCTACTATAATAAAACTGCAAATGTGATGGAGGAATTAGGTGGGTCTACTAGCTCTGCTGTTGATTATTCTTATATTGATCCATATACACTATTAGTTTTTCCATTTACATTCGGTACAATTTCAACAGATTCTGCCCAAGAAGTAGGGCAGAGTTCACCTATTTCAGAGACTATTACTTATGATGCTTATGGAACATTGATTACACCATTTGGCACATTTAACAATGTTATCAGAGCAAGTAGATTGCAAAACAACACCTACACGGACTTTATATGGTATAACACTGCACCATTTGCCCCGATTCTTGAAGTATGGCAACAAATAGGTGGCGAAAGAGATTTTACTTTCTATGAGCCAAGTACTTTAGCCACTCCAGCTTTTGAAAAAAAACCTATTTATGTTTACACAAATCTATCAAATGAAAGTTTGAATATCGTAATCGATGATTCGATGCAAATTAGTCAAACCAGTATTTTTGATTTATCTGGAAAAAAAATCCTTAATCAAGCAAGCAATAGCAATTCAATAAATATTGAGCGTTTGGCGAGCGGGATATACTTTGTAC
>CALPKO020000295.1 GCA_943324165.2 Bdellovibrio sp. ZAP7
AGAGTTGATTTTGAATTTTGTTTAACGTTTCTTCAGATAAGTTGTTTTGTGACCATGCTGTCAACGACAACCCTTCTTGAATATCTTCTGTTTTTTGATTGAAATGATCCGCCAAAACAGCAACAATATTTTTTATGGATTTGAATTGTAAGGTTTGGAGATTTATAATGTCAAGTATTTTTGAAATGGTTTCAAAGTCATTTTTCAAAATTTCATCACGAACAGCGATCACAAAACACGGCCAAGGCGTTGGGCATTCGCCTATTTTTCTAAAAACACCTTTATCGACGAGTGGTTTGGTCATGAATTTTTCCCACATAAAATAGTCAGACCCGCCATTGGTCAAACTTTCGACTGCGCCATCAATGGTATTTACAATTTCAAAGGAAAGATTTTCACTGTTCCAATTTTGATTTTTTGCATTCACAAAAGCCATCAATTGGGAGCCAGAACCCAAACGAGAAATGGCTACTTTTTTATTTTCTAAATCTGAAACCGATTTAAAATCAGATTTTGCATCCACATGAATCCCCCAAATTAAAGGACTTTCAACATAAATTTGAACAATTTTAGAGGCATTTCCAGCATTGATGTCTTTGACTATTCCTTCGGTTAAAATTACAGCAATGTCGGTTTCTCCATCGCGCAACATCTGACACATTTTGCCTGTTCCTTCTGGAATGTTGGTCCATTGTAAATCGATGTTTTCTTTTTTAAAATTACCATTTTCAATCGCTAATTGCCAAGGAAAATTAAAATGTTCTGGAACGCCAACTATTTTTATTGTTTTCATTATTTTAAAAAAGATATGATTATGACAAGCGAAATTTTGTTTTACTGATTACTAAAATTGAACACTGAAAAACTGACTACTGAACACTATTTTCCATTTGCCACCATTTCCAAAGAACGCCGTCTTTGTCTAAATAATCTTCCATAAAATGCATACCAACTTTTTGCAAAATATGGTTCGAAGCACCGTTTTCAGCATGAGTGTAAGCATTCATTTTTTCGATTTTCATTTGATTAAATCCGTAATCTAGCCAAGCAATCGAAGCTTCGGTCGCATAGCCTTTGTTCCAGTATTTTTCATCTAATCGATAACCGTAATCATAGAAATTAGAATTTCCATTTTCAATATGGTCGTTCACAAATTTTATACCTGTCCAACCAATGAACTCATTAGTTTCTTTTAGAACAGTAGCAAAACGGCCAATATTATTTTCTTTATATTGCTTATGTACATACTCAATAGTTTTTATGCTTTCGTCAATGCTTTTTTCTGGCGTTTGCCATAAGTACTTGTGAACTTCTGGATTTTTGTTTAATTCAAATAAATCGTCAGCGTCAGACAATTCTAATGGACGAAGGATTAAACGTTCGGTTTCGAGGATGAGGTTCATCTTTTCTTAAGTTTTTAAGTTCGAAATTATAATTCTAAAACCATCTGGGTCAAGAATTATTGTTCCATATTTATTCCAATATGGATTTTTTGAATCTAAAAGTGCTACTTTGTTTTTGTGAATTTTATCTATAATTGAATCATATTCAATCATATTCAATCATATTATAAGGATATAAAACTAAGTAATCTTCATCTCCAAATTCAAATTTTACAGTTTCATTCGATTTTGTAAATTCTAAATGCCAATCTAAATTTGGTTTTCCAATGAAAATGCCATCATAATTATCATGATTTGTAAATTCACCAAGCAACTGAAATCCTAAAACATTGATGTAAAATGATTTTATTTTATCTAAATCGTTAGTATGTCTGGCAAATCTTAATTTCATATTACTAAATCTAAAATCTAAAATCAACAATCGTTAATCTAAACTCAACTTCTCCAAAGTATAAGCAATCAATTCATCAACGGCCTTATATGGATCATCACTAAAAGTCCCAGTAGCGCGATTGGCGATAATCGCATTTAAGGACAAGCACTCATGTCCGAGTAACTTTCCGAGGCCGTAAATTGCTGCTGTTTCCATTTCTAGGTTGGTAATTTTAGCGTTTTCAAATTCAAAATTATCCATTTTACCATTCAGGTTTTCATCTTGAATATTTAAACGCAAAACCCTTCCTTGAGGCCCATAAAAACCTCCGGCGGTAGCAGTAATTCCTTTGTGCATCCTATCGCTTTCAATTATTTTTTCTAATTTTTCTGAACACGAAATGACATAAGGTTTTCCTTTTTTTAAATCCCAATCGGTATGTTTTACAAAAGCATCTTCGATTGCAATATTAGAAATTGCATCAACCAAATAGGAGCGAAGCATATTATCCAATCCCAATCCGAATTTTGACATCACAAAACTATCACAAGGAATATCTGCTTGCAGAGCACCCGAAGTGCCAATTCTAATGATGTTCAGCGAAGTTAAAGTTGCTTTTGGCTCCCTAGTTTCTAAATCGATGTTGACCAAAGCATCCAATTCGTTCATTACGATATCAATGTTGTCTGGCCCAATTCCGGTAGACATTACAGTGATTCGTTTGCCTTTAAAAATACCAGTTTGCGTTTTAAATTCTCTTTTTTGAGTTGAATATTCTATCGAATCAAAAAATTGAGTGATTTTTTCCACTCTATTTTGATCTCCTACAAAGATTATATCGTTGGCAATATGTTCTGGTTTCAGATTTAAGTGGTAAACACTTCCGTCTGGGTTCAATATTAATTCTGATGACGCAATCATTTTTCTTTTGTTTAAAGTTCCAGGTTTAAAGTTTCAGGTTTTGAATAACAGGAAACTTGTATATGAAACAAATTTTATTTTAATAACATTAAATCCCCTCCTCGGGGGTTAGGAGGCTTATCCCCCAACTCTTTTGGTTTTAAACCCTTTTTCTTTTAAAATCTCCATAATTTTATCACGGTAATTTCCTTGAATGATGATGGCACCATCTTTAAAAGTCCCGCCAACGCTTAGTTTGGTTTTGATTTCCTTAGCAAGAATTTTAAAATCTTCGTCGGAGCCTTCGTAACCTTCTATGATGGTGGTTGGTTTTCCTTTTCGCTTTTCGAATTTACAAATCATAGGTTCTTTTTGAACGTACAATTCATGTTCGATTTCCTGAATTGGTTCTTCGGGACCTGGTTCGTGATTTGGAAAAAGGTTTTTTAGTTGGTCTTGTAAATCCATAATTTTTTTTGAACGCGGATTAAACGAATTTGCTTGCGCAAAGACGCGGATTAAAACAGATTTCTTTTACTTTTTTTTGTAGTCAGTTTTTTTTGAACTC
>CALPKO020000296.1 GCA_943324165.2 Bdellovibrio sp. ZAP7
AACGACCGGACTAATTTTTTTGTAAAACGAAAAACTCGTCAGTGGTTTTGTAATTGTTTTTTTTAGGCTATCAAACTTAAAATCAAGTTCGCTTTTAGAAATATACCAGTACAACTTCGGTTGCAATTTTTGTAGTTTTTTGTACGTATAATCGACGTCAGATTGTAATTTTTCAACTGCAATTAAATCATTTAAATGTGCATTTTGTTTTTGAATTGAACTACAACTGCAAATAATTATACAAAGTAAAAAAAAGAGTTTTTTCATGTCAAGGAAATCGGCATTTGATTATATGCTCAAACTAAAGTGTATTTTTTAAAATAAAACATGTCTTTAAATTCCTAAATTTGAAGAAATTCGCCTTAGACATTGAAAATATAAATCTTTTGAAATTCTTAAAATAATTTTCTAAACCTGAATAACTCCTAAATTAAATTTCTTTTCTATCGGCGCATGATTGGCTGCTTCAATTCCCATAGAAATCCATGTTCTGGTGTCTAAAGGATCGATAATGGCGTCTGTCCATAGTCTTGCTGCGGCATAATAAGGAGAAACTTGCTCATCATATTTCGCTTTAATTTTATCAAAAATCATTTTTTCTTTTGCTTCATCAACAATTTCGCCTTTTGCTTTTAAAGATGAGGCTTCGATTTGTGCCAACACTTTTGCTGCTTGTGTTCCGCCCATTACAGCTAATTCTGCACTAGGCCACGCGAAAATTAATCTCGGATCGTAGGATTTTCCGCACATAGCATAATTGCCGGCACCATAAGAATTACCTATTATAATAGTGAATTTGGGCACAACAGAATTAGATACTGCATTGACCATTTTAGCTCCGTCTTTTATAATCCCGCCTTGTTCAGATTTGCTGCCTACCATAAAACCAGTTACGTCTTGAATAAAAACCAGAGGGATTTTCTTTTGGTTGCAATTAGCGATAAATCTTGTGGCTTTATCTGCGGAATCAGAATAGATAACCCCGCCAAATTGCATTTCACCTTTTTTAGATTTTACAACTTTACGCTGATTGGCAACAATTCCTACTGCCCAACCATCAATTCTCGCATAACCAGTAATAATTGTTTGTCCGTAGCCGTCTTTATAAGCTTCAAATTCAGAATTATCAACCAAACGATTGATAATGTCCATCATTTCATATTGTTCATTACGCGCTTTTGGTAAAATACCGAATATTTCTTTTTCATCCAAAGCTGGCTTTTGCGATTTTTCTCTGTTGAAACCCGCTTTATCAAAATCACCAATTTTAGAAACTATGTTTTTTATTTTATCGAGCGCATCTTTATCGTCTTTGGCTTTGTAATCCGTAACGCCAGAAATTTCACAATGAGTTGTCGCTCCTCCAAGCGTTTCATTGTCAATATCTTCTCCAATAGCTGCTTTTACTAAATAGCTACCAGCCAAGAAAATACTTCCAGTTTTATCCACAATCAAAGCTTCATCGCTCATAATTGGAAGATAAGCTCCACCTGCCACACAACTTCCCATTACTGCTGCAATTTGGGTAATTCCCATGCTCGACATTTGTGCATTATTTCTAAAAATTCTGCCAAAATGCTCTTTGTCTGGGAAAATTTCGTCTTGCAAAGGCAAATAAACACCCGCAGAATCAACCAAATAAACAATTGGCAAACGATTTTCCATTGCAATTTCTTGTGCGCGAAGGTTCTTTTTTGCAGTTATCGGAAACCAAGCACCAGCTTTTACTGTTGCATCATTGGCAACAACGATACATTGTTTTCCACCGATATATCCTATTTTAATAACCACGCCACCTGAAGGACAACCACCATGTTCTTTGTATAATTCTTCGCCAACAAAAGCACCAATTTCTATTGATTTAGATTTTTCATCTAACAAATAAGCAATTCGCTCTCTTGCAGTCATTTTTCCTTCGGCGTGCATTTTATCTATCTTCTTTTGTCCTCCACCAAGCTTAACTTGGGCTAATTTCTGCTTTAAATTGGATAATAAAAGTTTGTTATGATCTTCGTTTTTGTTGAAGTTGATGTCCATGTTAAAATAAGTGAATTTTTAGTGGCTAAAGTACGAAAACGATTGAAATAAAAAAGTAATACTAGTAAACTGTTTTCTTTTTTAGATTCAATATAAAATACAGTAATTGATATTAACTTAACATTAGCTTAACATTGGCAAATTACATTTGCACCGTAAATAAAACAATTATGTCTTTAAATAGTATCTTTCAATTTTTAGTTCCTAAAGATAAAAAATTTTTTCCTCTTTTTGAACAAGCCAGTAGCAACTTGATTTTAATTGCGGAAACGCTTCATGAAGCGGTTAATTTACCAACGAATGAAAGAAATAGTTTATTTCAAAAAATAGATGAACTTGAAGAGTTAGGCGAAGAAATTACTCGTCAAACCAATATAGAATTAAGTAAGAATTTTATCACTCCCTTTGATAGAGAAGATATTTACGCTTTAATAACGGCAATTGATAATGTTGCTGATAACATTCATGGTGCTGCAAGTAGAATGAAATTGTATCAAGTTGATAAAATTACAAAGTCGATTCGAAAATTGACTGAAATTAATTTAGAAGCTTGTCAGAATATTGATATTGCGGTACGCGAATTGAGAAATTTGAAAAAAATAAAAAATATTACTGACGCTTGTGCTAAAATAAATAAATTAGAGAACAAATCTGATACCGTATACGACCGTGCAGTATCCGATTTATTTGAAAATGAACAAGATGCCAAAAATATTATTAAATATAAAGAAGTGCTTTCTGTGTTAGAATCTGCAGCCGACAAATGTAAAAGTGTCGCTAGTGTTTTAGAATCAATTGCTGTGAAACATTCTTAAAAATAGCATTCTAAATTTGAAATTATTATATGACCTTACTTTTAATCATTATAGTTTTAGCTTTAATTTTTGATTACATCAATGGTTTTCATGATGCTGCAAATGCTATAGCAACCATTGTTGCAACTAAGGTGCTAACTCCTTTTCAGGCGGTTGTTTGGGCCGCGTTTTTTAATTTTTTAGCTTATTGGGTTTTCGGTTTTGGTGTAGCAGATACTGTTGCTAAAACCGCACACACAATGGATATTAATTTGGTAGTAATTTTATCGGGTGTAATTGCGGCGATTATTTGGAATTTGTTTACTTGGTGGCAAGGAATTCCGTCAAGTTCGTCCCACACTTTAATTGGAGGTTTTGCAGGTGCGGCCATTGCCCATGCCGGTGTTGGAGTT
>CALPKO020000297.1 GCA_943324165.2 Bdellovibrio sp. ZAP7
AAATCTAGGAATTAGATACAAATAAAGATGAAAATTTCACTAATTATTTGCACTTATTTGCGTCCAATTTCTTTATTAAATTTATTGCAATCCATTGAAATTCAATATTTTTACCCGTATGAAATTTTAATCGTTGACGGTTCAACAAACGATGAAACTGCAAAAATGTTGAATGAAAATAATTTTCAAAAAATTAATTATTTTCAAGTAGAACCGCAATTTCGTGGATTGACAAAACAAAGAAATTTCGGAATTGCTAAAGTAGCTAAAGAATGCGATATTGTTGCTTTTTTAGATGACGATACCGAACTAATGCCAAATTATTTCGAAGTTTTAAAGGAAACTTTCTTAAGTGATGATAAAATTACTGGGGTTGGCGGAATCGCTATTAATGAAAACGGTTGGAGACCAATAAAACCAAGCGAAAAATTAAATAAGTATAGATTTTTTGAATTTGATGGATTTGTATATAAAGAAGGGATAAGAAATGTTTTGAGAAACTACTTAGGTTTACACTCGAATTTGCCACCTGGTAAAATGCCAGCATATTCTCATGGAAAGACATGTGGATTTCCACTAAATGGGAAAATTTATGAAGTTGATTTATTGATTGGGATGTCGTTTGCTTTTAGACGAGAAGTTATTGAACAAATAAAATTTTCAACTTATTTTGAAGGTTACGGACTTTATGAAGATGCGGATTTTAGTATTCGTGCTTTACAATTTGGAAAAAATGTAATCAACACAAATTTACAATTGAATCATTTTCATCATCCATCGGGACGTCCAGACCAATACAAATATGGTAAAATGGTAGTGAGAAACGGTTGGTATGTTTGGAGAGTTAAGAATAAAAAACCAAATTATGTGGCAATAATAAAATGGAATTCGATTACTTTTTTACTTACTTTGATAAAATTTTCAAATACATTAACAACGAAAGAAAAAAAAGCTGCTTTTACAGAATCAATTGGAAGAATAGTTGGTTGGTTGAGTTTGATTTTCAATAAACCAAAACTAGATTTATGAAAAGTAAACTTTTATTGATAAACAAAGCAATTTTTCCTTATCTATCTTGGGAATTTTTGATGGTTACAATTAATCTTCAAATTTATTTTTTCAAAGAATTGTTTTTAAATCCAAATAAAGATGGAGATGAAACGCAATATTTTGTTATTCTAAGCGATAATCAAGTTTTTTCATGTTCGTTTATTTCGTCAATAATTGCACAACCCTATTATTTTTTAGGTGTCGTAGGACAAAATGGCGTTTGCAAGAGGAAGTTTTAGCGTTTAAAAAAGCAAATCCAATATGTTATTACCCAAAAAATCATTCAGACGTTTTGATAAGAGATTCGGGGATGTATTTTAGGCAAATGATTAGAATGTTTGTAATTTCGTTGTATTCTTCTTTTAGGTATTTATATTTTTTGTTTCCTTTTTTGATTTTATTTTTAATTAGAAAAAGAAGAATTTTAACATAGGAAATTATAAAAATCTATTTAATTACAGTTTTATTCTATTTTGCATCATTTTTAATCTTTCTGGGAATGCGTATCAAAATGATTGAATTTAGATGGATGCATATTTTAATTGTTTTTTATTTATTTTACTGTTTGGATGCAACGATATTATTTCAGAAAAAAAACAGGTATTTTGTAATTACCTGAAGTTTTGAATTAGGAATTTTGTTTTATATTTCAAATTTGCTAAGAGATTTAGTTTAAATGTATATTTTTTGGATTAGTTAGGTTAACAAATAATCTTATTTTTAACAAATTATTTTTTGTGCGAAAGTAATTAAGAAAAAAAAATAGGGACCTAAAGCAAATGGAACATAGATGTATTTATTAGAAATTATGTGATATATTTATCCCAGTTTTGTATTTTAAATATAACTTTTTTATTTATTAAATTTTATTTCAATGGTTTATGTGTATGGACTTTCTGACGTTTATTATGATTCATACTATTTGAATGGTATTAAAGAATTGTTTGGAAGTTACACCTTCAATACATCAAAATTTCCAAAATTGAATCAAAATGTTTTTGCGGTAATTATTGAACAAAAAGGAGTTGATTTTAAGTTTATCATCGATTCTAGGGACGCAAACACATTCATCGAATTTGAATTAGAATGGTGCAATGTTTATGGTAAAGTAAATTACAATATTGAAACAATTCCAGAGAAATTTAAGAGTAAAATTCTACCAATCGGACCAAGTTTTGCAATTAAAAATTGGAACTTATTACAAACTTTTTATTTTTGTTGTACAAATTATTATAAATTTTACGACCAAATTGCAGACAAAAATAATTATAAAGCTAATTTTTTTCGGCAATATAAAAGAATGTCAATAAATGAATATAGACCTTCAAAAACAAAGGAAAACTATATCTTTTTTTTAAGTTCTATTTGGAAAAGTGAACCAATCACAAATCAAAAAAGAGCAATTTTTATAGATGTATGTAAAAGTTTTAAAACAATTTTTTTCGAAGGTGGTTTTGCACCGAGAGCTGACGGCAATAATTTAGGATTCAACAATTTAACGATATCGAAACGTTATAGTTTGAAACAGTATCTTGCAAACACTAAACATTCTGTTTTGGTGTTTAATACTCCTGCGGTTCAATCTTGTCATGGTTGGAAATTAGCAGAATTTTTAGCGCTCGGGAAAGCCATAATTTCAACTACACATTTAAACGAATTGCCCGAAAAATTGAATCATAATGAACATCTGCTATATAATGATTGTGATGAAAATTTAAAGTCTACAATTCAATCGCTTCTTGATGACAATGAGTTGAAGTTGAAATTAGAAAAGAATGCTCGTCAATATTTTGAAAGAAATTTGGCGCCAAAAGTGATAATAGAGAAATTAATTTCTAACTTTTTGATAATTTAATGAAATTTCTAATTATTACTCATGTTCCCCATGTTGTTGACAACAAACAATTTTTTGCCTACGCGCCGTATGTTAGAGAAATGAATATTTGGTCAAATTATGTTGAAGAGTTGATAATTTTAGCTCCAATCAGTAAATTAGAAAAGTCAGCAATTGACATCAATTATGACCACACAAAAATTAAATTTATTGAGATTACAAGTTTTAATTTATTAAATGTTAAATCAGTTGTGAGGTCAATTATAAATCTTCCAAAAATATGTTGGAAGATTTATTTCACAATGAAAAGTGCAGACCACATTCATTTACGTTGTCCAGGAAATGTTGGTTTA
>CALPKO020000298.1 GCA_943324165.2 Bdellovibrio sp. ZAP7
CTGGTGGTAACCAATTAAGAAGAGTTACAACGCAAATTCAAGGATTTATTCCAGCTTTAGAGTTACCTAATTTTTATAATTTAAGTAACTTAAAAAGTGGTTCTGTTTTTCAAGGAAGCAATAACTACCAAGAACAACGAATTGGTTCTGTTTTAGGTTTCGGTCAGTTGTCTTACGACGATATTTTCTTCGTTGACTTTTCAGGAAGAAACGATTGGGCAAGTGTTTTGCCTGTTGATAACAATTCTTTTTTCTACCCAGCAGTTTCAGGTTCAATTGTGTTAAATGATGTATTGAACATTGATAGATCTAAAATTTCTTTACTTAAATTAAGAGGTGGTTGGTCTAAAGTTGGAGGAACAGGCGCTTTGAGTCCTTACAATTTGAATAAAAATTTTACTGTAGCAAATAATGGTTTTGGAATTCAAGCAAGTGTTCCAACAACGTTATTCAATGCAAATCTAAAACCTGAAGCGGTTGTAGGTGTTGAATATGGTGTAGATTTAAGAGCGTTTAACAACAGATTACATTTTGAAGGAACCTACTACACAAAGAAAAGTTCTGATTTGTTACTTCCTGTAAACGTTTCTGCAGCAACTGGTTTTAACTTTATTTGGGGTAATTTTGCAAGTATGGAAAACAAAGGTATTGAAATCCAATTAGGAGGAACAGTATTGAAAGCAAAAGACTTCACTTTTGATGTTGATGTTAACTTTGCTAAAAACGAGAATAAAGTGGTTTCACTTGGTGGTTTAGATTCATACCTATTAGGTGGACAATGGGGAGTAACTTTAGAAGCTCGTCCAGGAAATGCTTATGGAGATTTAGTGGGTAGAGGTTTTGAAAGAGACACTAACGGAAATGTGATTTATGAAAATGGTCTTCCTAAAATTGATGGAACAAGAAAAGTTTTAGGAAATATTACACCAGATTGGACAGGTGGAGCAAGCTTTAGCGTCGCTTATAAAAACTTTGATCTTTCAACTTTAGTTGATGCAAAAGTTGGTGGAGATGTTCACTCAATGACTTATGCTTGGGGTAGATATGCAGGTACTTTAGAAGAGTCTTTGATTGGAAGAGAAACTGGAGTTGTTGGTAATGGAGTTAAATCTGATGGTGCTGGAGGATTTGTTAAGAATGATGTTGTAGTAGGAGCAAAAGCTTTCAATCAATATTCTTATGGAAACACAATCGAAGAAAGTGCTATATTTGATGCAACATACGTGAAATTGAGATCTATGACGCTTGGTTATTCATTACCATCAAAATGGTTAAGAAATAGTGCAGTTTCAGGAGTTAAGTTTTCTGTTGTGGCAAGAAATTTAGCTATATTGTACAAAAAAGCACCACATATTGATCCAGAAACTGGTTTTTCTTCAGGTAATGGAGAACAAGGTCAAGAATTTGGACAAATACCTTCTGCAAGATCTTATGGTTTTAATGTGAATGTTAAATTTTAATTCTTTTAAATAGAAATTATGAAAAAAATATCAATTTTATTTGTATCCATTCTTAGCTTAAGCATATTGAGCGTAAGTTGTGATGCAGACTTCGAAAATGTTAATAAGAACCCTAACAGGCCAGAGGTAGTTCCTGCACATTTGTTACTCGGAAATATAATCCGTATTAACCAAAATGTAATGTATGGGATGCAACAAGGTGGTGACATGGGAATGTGTTGGTCACAGCAAGTGTCTAAAGTGCAATACAATGATGAAGAGCGTTATATTCCAAGACCAGGAGCAGTAGATGGTATATGGACGACCTTGTACTCAAGTGTATTGACAAGTTCACAAGAAATGTACAAAATTGCTGATTCAGAAGGCAATGAAAATCTTAAAGGTATTTCACTTGTTTTACAAGCAAATGCATTTCAAATCTTAACTGATTTATATGGTCCGATTCCTTTCAAAGAATTCAATGTGCCAAATAACGTTAAGCCTGCTTACGATACACAAGAAGAAGTGTACAAAGGTATTTTGAAAATGTTAACTGATGCAGACGCGTTACTTGCATCAAATACAGGGGATGTTCCAACGACATCAGATTTGGTTTACAAAGGTGATGCTACAAAATGGAGAAAATTAGCTAATTCACTTCATTTGAAAGCTTTGATGAGGATTTCAAAAGTGGCTGGTGAAATCGATGTTAATGTATCTACCGAAGTGAAAAAACTTGTAGCTGCAGGAAACTTAATGACTTCAAATGCAGACAGTGCTCAATTAAATTATCTTGCTGCGCAACCTGATGCCAACCCAATTTATGAAACAGTTGTGTTTGGTGCTAGAGAAGAATACAAGGTAAGTTCAATAATGGTTGATAAATTAGTAGGTTCAAATGATCCTAGATTAGGGGTATTTGCTTCTCCAATTGATAATGCGGGCAATTATGCAGGTAACATTCCTGGTACCGAAAATTCTGGTAATTATGATGATTTCTCAGCGCTAGGTGATTTTTATTTAGATCCAACATTGCCTGGTGTAATATTGTCTTATGCACAAGTGGAGTTTTATTTAGCTGAAGCTGCAAATGAAGGTTTCTTAACTGGAACTAACGATTTAGTTGCTGCTGCTGACCATTACAATAAAGGTATTACTGCTAATATGACTTTTAACGGTGTTGGTGCTTCTGCTCCTGCTTTTTTGACAGAGCCTGATGTTCTATTTTCTGGAACTCAAGCTGATGCAAAAAAGAAAATTGGTGAGCAAATGTGGATTTCTTTATTTGGACAAGGTTTTGAAGCTTGGACAGAATGGAGAAGAACTGGTTTTCCTGCTTTGTTGCCTGTCGTAAACGCTGCACCAGGAGTTACAACAATTCCTTCTAGATTGTTTTACAACACTTCAGAAGTTACTTTTAATAATGCTAGTTACAACGCTGGTGTTGTTTTACTAAAAGGGCCGGACGAAATTACAACTCGCCTTTGGTGGATGAAATAATCATATAAATTACTAATATTATAATTATGAAAAATATAAAAAAAATAGCCCTTTTGGTGCTTTTCGCTGCAAGTTCTCTTTTTGTTTCTTGTGAAGCAGACAGTGATACGCTTACAGGCGGTGCGGAAAAGGGTGGATTGTTGAACGTTAAAAAATTAGCTATAACTTACGTTGTGGGTAATGGTTTAACTACTCCTTATAACAATGATATTCTTATCTACCAAGGTAATGAGAAAGTTCAAAAAATAGATGTTTATAAGACTTTTACAACAACTAAGGTTGTAAATGGTGAA
>CALPKO020000299.1 GCA_943324165.2 Bdellovibrio sp. ZAP7
GCGATACAACGTCAACTGCATTTAGCCGATTTAAAAGCAGAAGAAGAAAAATATTTAACGTTGAATGAAAAATTGCAAAAAGCAAATGATGAATTGGCAAATCTGCATTGGATTAGTACCCACGACTTGAAAGAACCCCTGCGAAAAATTCAGGTTTATGGTTCTATTATCCTTGAGAAAGACGGTGCAAAAATACCAGATTCGGTTAAAGAAAATATCTTAAAAATGCAAAAATCTGCTAGCAAGATGCAGGTTTTAATTGATGATTTGCTTACCTATTCCAAAGTGATGAATGAAGAAAAGAAGCTCGATCCGGTAGACTTAAATGAAATTATTGAAGGAATTTTGCTTGATTTAAAGGAAAGTATTGAAGAAAAAAACATTACCATTCATCTTCGAAATTTACCAACCGTGCTTGGGATACAATTTCAATTACAACAATTATTTTTAAACTTAATTAGTAATTCAATCAAATTCAATAGGCCAGATGTAAGTCCGGTAATAAATATTTCGGGTGAAAAGCAACTTAGTGAAAACAATAACTTTCCATCTCAAAAATTTTATAAAATTATTGTAAAAGACAATGGGATTGGGTTTGATGCAGCTTATGAAGAAAAAGTATTTAAAATTTTCCAACGTTTAAATAGCCAAACGGAATTTGTAGGAACCGGTATCGGGTTATCAATTTGCAAAAAAATAGCAGAACTTCATGGTGGTTATATTGAGGCCAAAGGAATGCAGGGAGAAGGTGCAACTTTTTCTGTTTACTTACCGGTAGAGCATTTAACAATAAAACATAAAAATAGCAGCTCGCAAAAGTTGTAAGAAATTGGTGTTTTCGGGCTTAAATTAAACTTTGTTTTGTGTTTTATAGTTTCGGTCTAAAATAGAAGTTTTAAGAATACTTTTCATCACTTCGCCAAGCATCCAAGTTCATCATCGATATCACTAAAAATGGGCGTAAACTAAAGTGTCATTTAAAAATCCTATATTTTTTTAATTTTCAGATGGTTGGTTCAAGGAAATTAAATGATGCCACAGCTTATTAAAAAGTTTCCTGTAGATTGAAATAAATTCCACCAAATCAATTTCTTCCTATACCATAATCAATTGTAATATTGGACTTGGTTTGTTTGCTTATATTAACGCGTGGATCTATTTCATAGCTAACGCAAAAGCGTTGAATATTTGTTGATTTTCCAATCCTTTTGCTGCCACAGAAGTTCTTTACTGCTTTAAGCAATACCAAAATTTTAAAATTTATCAAAATCATGATTGCTAAATTAATAATCCTAAATCTAACAGAATTACAATAATTCGAAAAAGCAATAGAAAGAAAAATGAGGAAAATCCTAAATAAAAAATATCTTCTGCTATCATTTGTAGCTGCTGCTCAACCACTCCAAAAATCCAGCATTTTAAAATACCACAAAATAGCACCTCATTGCTGATTATGTAAGCGAGGTTGTTATTAAAAAAATCCTATAGCGACAGCTTTAATATAGAAAGAGCAAAACCAAAAAATTTAAATTTAACAACTAAGGATTAAAAATGAGCTATTTCTTAATTTTGTAATTTTATATTATATTTTTCAATTTTAAAGTAAAATCACATATTTTTGCGATAACTAAAATCAATTAAAATGAAAAAATCAATTCAATTTTTGTTTGCAATCTTCTTAACATGTCAATTAGCAAACGCACAAAGCATTAAATTGGGAGTAAAAGCGGGTGCCAATTATTCTAATTTAAATAGCGACTTTAATGAGTCAGGTCTGACAAGTTACCATTTCGGTGCTGTTTTAGAATTCAAAACACCAATAATTGGTATTCAACCAGAGCTTATTTATTCATCTCAAGGTGCTAAAGTAAAGGGACTTAATGATGTTAAGTTAGATTACATTGCTGTGCCAATAGTTTTAAAATTTTATATAACGAAATTAAGTCTTGAGGTGGGTCCTCAATTTTCTTATTTGGTTAACGAGAATTTATCAAGTCAAACCGTAACTGATATCAATAAAACTGATATTGGTGTTTTGGGTGGAGTGGGATTAAAACTTGTTGGCGGTCTTTTTACGCAAGCCAGGTATGTTGTAGGTGTTACTGATAATTTGAATACTGGAGGTGGAAAAAATAATGTTTTTCAATTATCAATGGGGTATAATTTCTAATAAATTATGGTCCGTGAGTAAAAATCTGTTTTTTTTATTCCACTTTGCAAAAATGTTCTTCTCATAAAAAAGGATTTTTACTTGATGCCAAAAAATAATCTTTTGTAGTATGAATTTTAATTGATACTGTTTGGCCTCGTTAAATGGTTCTAAAACAAAAAAACTCGTTTAAAATATTTTTAAACGAGTTTTTTTTAATTTGAAAAAATTATAGAAACTATCCTACTTCGAAACCATCTGGCAAAACTGCTCCTTTTTTCACTACAATAATGCCTTCTTTCACGGTATAAAGTTTTGTATTTACATCTGCCAAATGCTTTCCGCCATTTAGTTTAACATCGTTTCCAATTCTACAATTTTTATCCACAATGGTATTATTGATAAAACATCGGTCGCCAATGCCAATATTCATTATTTTTTTTTGAACGTTGCTTCGTATTTCTTCTATATTTTGATAAAAATCATTTCCCATTAAGTAAGAGTTGGTAATTGTAGAACCAAATCCAATCCTACTTCGGATTCCAATAACAGAATGGTCAATTTTGGCGCCGTTAATGATGCAGCCCTCCGTTACAATTGATTTATCGATAGTTGATGCGCCAGTAATTTTTGATGGTGGCAATACACGCGCTCGTGTATAAATTTTACTTGAATTATCAAACAAATTGAATTTTGGAATGTCGTCGGTCAAACCTAAATTGGCCTCGAAAAAGGAATCTATATTTCCAATATCTGTCCAGTATCCTTCATATTGATAGCTCAAAATCTTTTCTTTTCCGATAGCTTGTGGAATGATTTCTTTTCCAAAATCTTTTGTATTTGGGTTCGACATGATTTCCAAAAGCAGCTCACGATTAAAGATGTAAATTCCCATTGATGCTAAATAATGTTTGCCTTCGGCTTTCATTTCGTCGCTCACTTCAGATGTCCAATCGGGCAATAAACTGGCATTTGGTTTTTCTATAAAAGAAGCAATAAAGTTGTTTTCATCAGTTTTTAAAATCCCAAATTCAGGTGCTTCTTTCTCCGTTACTGGTAAAGTAGCAATTGAA
>CALPKO020000300.1 GCA_943324165.2 Bdellovibrio sp. ZAP7
ACAGTTGAGTTTATCTCACAATATTTTATTTTTATTGGTGTTCGATGATTATTCAATTCCTTGTGCAAACTTCTTTTTGATGGCGATTTCATCTTTTAGTTCTTTATTTAAAAGTAAATATACTATTTTTGAAGAGCTATTTCCTGCTATCCGCTAAATCTTTTCCTTGCTAAAGAAGCAAGAAAAAGGATACCACTGCTATCAGGGCTAGGGCAGCAATATTTAAAAGAAAAAATATAATAAAAGATTAAAATGCAAACGCAAATCAATTTAGCAATTCTACAAGAATTAGAACATATTCTCGGGAAGCAATATGTTTTTACCGATATAGACACTAGAAATAAGTATGGACACGACGAAACAGAAGACTATGTTTTTCCGCCATCGGTGGTGGTGAAACCTGCTGATGCAAATGAAATTGCTGCTGTTTTGAAGTTAGCTAATCAAAATAAAATTCCGGTGACTACAATTGGTGCTCAAACGGGTTTGAGTGGCGGTGCATTGTCTATTTATGAGGGCATTGGACTTTCGACCGAACGTTTGAACAAGATTATCCATATCGACGAGCAAAACCTTCAGGTGGTTGTGGAACCTGCTGTAATTACCCAAGTTTTGCGAGAAGCAGTGAGCGAAAAAGGACTTTTTTATCCTCCAGATCCAAGCAGTCAAGGCAGTTGCTGGATTGGTGGGAATGTTGCCGAAAATGCAGGTGGCGCAAGGGCAGTGAAATATGGTGTTACGAAAGACTATGTGTTGAATCTCGAAGTGGTTTTGGCGAACGGCGAAATCATCTGGACGGGTGCCAACACCCTGAAAAACGCTACAGGTTACAACCTCACACAATTGATGGTGGGCAGCGAAGGAACATTAGCCGTTATTACCAAAATCGTGATGAAACTGTTGCCAAAAGTAAACAATAATGTGTTGATGTTGGTGCCGTTTTATCAAGCGGAACAAGCATGCGAGGCGGTTTCTGCGATTTTTAGGGCTGGCATAGTGCCGAGTGCCTTGGAGTTTATGGAGCGCGATGCAATTGACTGGACACTTAAATATAACCCGAATATTAGTGTGGTGGTGCAACCCGAAGTGCAAGCGCATTTGTTGATTGAAGTAGATGGGAATTATCCGGACATTTTGTTTCAAGAGGCGGAGAAAATAATGATGGTGGTGGAGCAATTTCAAATTGATGATGTGCTTTTTGCGGACACCGAAGACCAAAAAAATGCGTTGTGGAAAATGCGTCGCTCGGTGGCAGAAGCGGTGAAAGCGAATTCTGTTTATAAGGAAGAAGACACGGTTGTGCCAAGGTTTGAGTTGCCAAAACTGTTGGCGGGCATCAAGCAAATTGGGAATAAATACGGTTTTAAATCGGTGTGTTATGGCCATGCTGGCGATGGAAATTTGCACGTTAACATTATTAAAGGCGAAATGACCGACGAAAATTGGCAAACAGAAGTTACGAAAGGCATTCGGGAAATATTTGAGCTAACAGTAAGCTTAAAAGGCACAATTTCTGGTGAGCATGGGATTGGTTTTGTGCAAAAAAACTACATGGACATTGCTTTTTCTGAAGTTGAATTGCAATTGATGAAAGGGATAAAAGCTGTTTTTGACCCTAACAATATTCTTAATCCTGGGAAGATTTTTCCGGATTAGGAATTAAGGGTATTTATAGTTTTTAAAATTTTAAAGTTGGACGGCAAAATTACAAAGTGTCGTCGTATAATTGTAAAGTAGAATAGCATAATTGTAAAGTAGGATGGCATAATTGTAAAGTGTCATCGCATAATTGTAAAGTGTCATTGCATAATTGTAAAGTAGGATGGCATAATTGTAAAGTGTCATCGCATAATTGTAAAGTAGGATGGCATAATTGTAAAGTGTCATCGCATAATTGTAAAGTGTCATCGCATAATTGTAAAGTGTCATCGCGTAATTGTAAAGTGTCATCGCATAATTGTAAAGCAGGATGGTATAATTGCAAAGTAGGTTAAATGAGCAACTGAAGTTGCAAGGGAAGTTAAATGTATTATTTTATGGCCATTGTCAAGGGTTTTAATATGTAATTTGGATTGTAGTTGATTTTAATTACAATTGAAAAAACATACAATGCTTAGGTACAAATGGAATTAATAATACTTTCCGCAAGGTCGGGACCACCGTGGAGCATTTCAGAGGAACACTTTGTAGAGTGACGTTAGAAAATAAGAAAATGGAGTTTGATTTAGCCATAAACCCTTTATAATTCCATAACAAAGGCAGCCCAAAACGAATAGCACGTGTTATAAAAATAATATTTGCACGTAAAAGATTATCTCTATATCTTTGCTTTATACTATTTAAGATTTAATTTCATGAACACTAAGCTAACATTGACAATTGAGCAATCTGTAATCGAAAAAGCAAAAAAATATGCAAAAGAAAAGGAACGCAGTTTGTCGAACTTAATAGAAAATTATTTAAAGGCGCTTACGAAAGAAAGTAGTTCAAATGAAATTGAATTAACTCCCATTGTAAAATCTTTAAAAGGATCTTTTACGGCTCCAAAAAACTTTGATTATAAAAAAGAATTGACCAATCGATTGTCTGAAAAATATTTGTAGTCAATGACAAGAATTTTAATTGATACCGACGTAATTCTTGATTTCTTTTTTGACAGACAACCTTTTTCTGAAAATGCAGCAAAGGTTTTTTCTCTTTGCGAATTACAAGAAATAAAAGGCTTCGTGACGCCAGTAATCATTGGTAATGTTTACTATTTACTGAGACAAATTGCAAAGCATGAAAAGGTTGTTGAAAAATTAAAATTGTTGGTTTCAATTACTGAAATTTTAGTGATTGATAAGGCTATAATCGTTCAAGCTTTGAATTCCCCTTTTAAAGATTTCGAAGATGCTTTGCAAAATTATTCAGCAGAATTTGATACGGAAATTGATATCATCTTAACTCGAAACACCAAAGATTTTAAAAATAGTTTATTGGCTGTTATGACTCCGGACAATTTTATGAAAATTAAAAGTGGTGGTCAATAACTCAAATAAAAACCCTTCGCTCAATTTTAGATTGAAATTTAAACCAACTCCTCCTACCCCTTCAAATAAGCTTCTCTCACTTTTTTAAACAAATTAGAAGAATAAACGAAATCTGTAACTGCTTGGTTGTCTGTTTTAAAAATTTCTTCTTTGGTGCCTTGCCAAGCTTTTAGTCCATTTTTGAGGAAG
>CALPKO020000301.1 GCA_943324165.2 Bdellovibrio sp. ZAP7
CCGTCAATTTCTTCTATAAATCTTGAAGGTTCGCTGTCGGTTAATTTTCCCCAACGGTAACGTGATTGCGCATAGGTTAAATAAGCTTGTTGTTCAGCGCGTGTTAAGGCGACATAAAACAATCGTCGTTCTTCCTCAAGTTCGCTTCTTGTGCTCATCGACATGGCACTCGGAAACAAATCTTCTTCCATTCCGACTACAAAAACTGTGGGAAATTCAAGTCCTTTCGCCAAGTGAATCGTCATCAATGCCACTCTATCATCATCGCCTGTATCTTTGTCTAAATCGGTTGCCAACGCTACGTCTTCCATAAATTCTGACAATGCGCCACGTGCTCCATCAATTTCTTGTTGACCTTCAATAAAATCTTTTATACCGTTTAGCAACTCCTCGATGTTTTCTATTCTTGCAATGCCTTCTGGTGTTCCATCTTTTTTTAATTCTTGAACTAACCCCGTTTTTTTAGTCACATGATCTGCTATGTAAAAAGCATCATGGTTTTCGTTAATGACTTGAAAACTTTGGATCATGGTCACAAAATCTTGCAGTTTTTGTTTTGTTCCTGCATTTAATTTTAAATCAATTTTGTCGATGTTTTGCATCACTTCAAAAATGGAACGCTTGTAATGATTTGCCGCAATAGTCAATTTTTCGATGGTTGTATCTCCAATTCCTCGTGCTGGGTAATTGATAACCCTCACCAATGCTTCTTCATCTTTAGGATTTATTACTAATCGTAAATAACATAAAACATCTTTGATTTCTTTACGTTGATAAAATGACAATCCACCATAAATTCTATAAGGAATGTCTCGTTTTCTCAGCGCATCCTCCATTGATCGAGATTGTGCATTGGTCCGATAAAGAATGGCAAATTGACCATTTGTCATTTGATTCGTCATTCTTTGTTCCCAAATGGTGCTTGCCACAAACCTTCCTTCTTCACCATCGGTAATACTTCGGTGAATTTTGATTTTTTGTCCCAAATCGTTGGCGGTCCAAACAATTTTATCGAGTTTGGTTTTGTTTTTTTCTATAATTGAATTCGCGGCTTCAACGATGTTTTTGGTTGAACGATAATTTTGTTCTAATCGGAAAGTTTTTACGCCTTCATAATCTTTTTGAAAATTTAGGATGTTATTGATGTTCGCGCCTCTAAAAGCATAAATACTTTGCGCATCGTCACCAACAACGCAAATATTTTGAAATTTATCGGACAAAGCACGCACAATCAAATATTGCGAATGATTCGTGTCTTGGTACTCATCGACCAAAATATAACGGAAACGGTTTTGGTATTTGGCTAAAACTTCCGGAAAACGAGAAAGCAATTCATTGGTTTTTAACAATAAATCATCAAAATCCATAGCGCCAGATTTAAAACACCTTTCTACATAGTTTTGATAAATTTCTCCTAAACGAGGTTTTTTCGACATTGCGTCGGCTTCTTGTAATTCGGGATTATTAAAATAAGCTTTTACCGTAATTAAGGAATTTTTATAAGAAGAAATTCTGCTTAAAATCTGTTTTGGTTTATAAATGTCTTTGTCCAATTGCATTTCTTTGATTACAGCAGAAATACAGCGCAAAGAATCTTGAGAATCGTAAATGGTAAAATTAGATGGATAACCCAATTTATCAGCTTCTGACCTAAGAATTCTTGCAAAAACGGAGTGAAAAGTACCCATCCATAGGTTTTTGGCTTCTGCTGTCCCAACAATATCCGAAATACGCTTCTTCATTTCTCGGGCAGCTTTGTTGGTAAAAGTCAATGCCAAAATACTAAAAGCATCAACGCCAAGACTCATTAAATAAGCTATTCTTATGGTTAAAACCCTAGTTTTTCCTGATCCGGCGCCAGCAATGATTATCATTGGCCCATCTTTTTGCAAGACAGGTTCTCGTTGTGCTTCGTTCAGTTGAGCAATGTATTGTTGCATTTTAAATTTTTGTTATGCTAGCAAAAATACAATTTTAGAATTAAGTTTTGTAAAGAAAAATTAAAGTATTGAAAAGATTATTTTGGTTTGAAAATTTTTTATTTTGTGTTGTATTCGTGATTAACATCCTATTACATCTCTTGGGGTTTTATAATTTTAGCAACAAAAAAATGATATCACTGGAGTAAAAAACATATTAATAAATGAAAACAAAACTTATTTTCAACAACATGTTTACAATTCAAACAAGTTTTGTCTTTTCTGTATATTTTTTTTGACATCAATTAAAAGTTATTTTTCCAACACTTCATTTAAAAAAAGTTTCATGTGTTTCCATGAATGTTTTTCGGCTTTTTCGTTATAAGCTGCTCCTTTAGAATTATCATTTCCTGCTTCAATATCGGTAAAAGAGTGAACAGCATTGGCATAAAAAATCATTTGCCAATCTGCTTTAGTATCTTTCATTTCTTGTTGAAAAGCATCAACTTCTTCTTTCGAAACATAGGGGTCTTCTGCGCCATGCAAAACCAAAACTTTTGTGTTTATGGTATTATTTGGTCTCGTTGCATCTCGACCCAGACCTCCATGAAAAGAAACCACACCTTTTACATTCATGCCAGCTCTTGCGGCCTCTAAAACGCCTGTTCCGCCAAAACAATAACCAATTACCACAATATTATCCGGATTTGCGCCTGCTTTTATCAACTGCTCTAAAGCCAGCGTTATTCTTTTTTGATATTTATCTACATTTTTTTTGTAAAATCCAGCTTGTTTTCCGGCTTCTTCTATATTTTTGGGATAATTTCCTTCCCCATAAATATCGGCAATAAAAGCATTGTAACCCATTTCAGATAATTTCTCGGCGCTGTCTTTTGCATGATTATCAATTCCTTTCCAAGCAGGAAGAATCAAAATACCAGGATTGTTTTTACTAACTTTTTTTGGAGCAATGGCATAACCGTTTAATTTTTGATTGTCATCATTGTAGGCAACTGCTTTCAATTGACCAAAAGAGACGATAGAGCAGAAAGAGAGCGATAGTAGGATTAGGTTTTTCATTTGAAATTTTTGTTATCTAACAAATCTAGTGAAATATATTCAAGGAGCCAAGGATTTGAACATGCAAATGCTTGGTTTTTTTTCTTTTGAGTTTTCCTTATTTTGATTCGAAGATATACCACTGAAGTAAATATTATTTTGCTTCTGTTTGATTTCTATTTTTTGAGAAAAGGTTTAAAACAAACTTGAATTAGCTTCAAAAACTAGATTCTAAAGCA
>CALPKO020000302.1 GCA_943324165.2 Bdellovibrio sp. ZAP7
GAGGCAATCACGAGAATTGCAGTTTTAATTTCTTTAGATATTTTCAATTTGTGTTATTTTATGCAAATTTAATCTCATTAATTATTGCGCTATTGTTTTATTGCCTCTTTGACATCTATTTTTTTGCCGTCTTTAAAAGCAATTATGTAAGCAGAATCGTAACCTTTGGCTTTGGCTTCTGATAAATTTTGTTTGGCCATCTCGTAATTCGAAGTTTCTCCGTACATATATTTATACAAAGTTCCGTTGTCTGTTGACATTGAAATATTATTTAATCCTTTGAAATTACTTGGTGTTGTTTCTAATTTTTTTCCACCAGCAGAAATTTGAATTTTAAATACTATTCCTTTTGAAGACGCCACCTTTTTTGGTTCCTCAGTTTTAATAATTACTTCTTGTTTTTCAGTTTTTATAGGTTCTTCTTTAATAATCGGTGTTTCAGTTTGCGGCTTTGCTTTTACTTTTTCAATTGAAGGCTCATTACTATCGGATCCGAAATATTCTTTTTTATAACCCATAATTGCATTAGCAATGTCACTAGCCACTTCGTCTTGACCATCATCAGAATCTAAAAAATTTCCTTCCTTGCCGTTAGAAATAAACCCCATCTCGATTAGAATTCTTGGCATCGCAATTTTTCTAAGCACTAAAAAACCAGCTGCCCTTACGCCACGGTTTTTTCTATCTTTATTAGAAGAAAAATTATCTTGTACTTTTCCAGCCAAAGCAATACTGTTTTCAATATATTCTTCTTGTTGCATCATTATACCGATAGCAGATTCTGGAGATTTTGGATCATAACCTTCATAATTTTGTTTGTAGTCTTTCTCTAAAGTTACAACATCGTTTTCGAGTTTAGCCACTTCGAGGTTGGATTTATTTCTAGCAACTCCCATCACATAAGTCTCATAGCCCTCACCAGCTGGAGATTTGTTTGCATTGCAATGAATAGAGACAAAAATTGTCGCATCTTCACGATTTGCAATTCTTGCTCTTTCGTCTAATTCTACAAAAACATCTGTTTTTCTTGTGTAAACTACGTCTATGTTAGGATTTTTTTCAAGCAATTTCCCTACTTTCAGAACAACTGCAAGCGCAATTTTCTTCTCCACATGACCATCGTAACAAGCGCCAAAATCTTTGCCACCGTGACCAGCGTCGAGGACAACTTTAAATTTAGAAGATTGAGAAAACACACAAGAAACTGAAAAACATAATGTTAAAATGAAATTCTTCTTGATTTTATGGAAAATATTCATAGTGAATTGAACGTTAAATTTAATAAAAATGTTATGGTTTTAAATTCCAAAAGTACTTATTTTGGTCAAATATTATATGTATTTTTGAATCTTCAAATATTACACCATATTTTTACAAAAATAGTATTTAAACCTTTGCGCACAAACTTATTTAATATCGTTTTATTAGCAACTTTCTTAACATTGGGAATCGGCTTAGGTTATAGCCAAGAATCTCCTAAAAAAATTTCCGCAAAACCCGTTGTAAAAACCGAAAATGATAGCTTAAAGGAAATTAAAATTGCTGATTTAAAAAAAATAGATTCCATAAAAACAGATTCTATCAAACCTAAAAAAAGTAGTTTAGAAGCAATCGTTAAACGAAAAGCAGTCGATTATGAAAAAATTGACCAAAAAACAAAAATAGTTACGCTGTACAACAAAGCAGAACTTTATTACCAAGACATTGAACTAAAAGCAGGAATTATCGTTTTAGATTATGCCAAAAACGAAGTTTATGCGGGCCGAATTAAAGATTCTTTGGGAAAGTATACGCAGTTGCCAAACTTCAAACAAGGTGCGAATGTAGTTGAACCCGATTCTATTCGATTCAATTTCACTACAAAAAAAGCTCTAGTTTGGAATTCTAGGACAAAGCAAGCAGAATTGAATGTGATAGCAGCCATTTCAAAAAAAGAAAATGATTCTGTCTATTTTATGAAAAATGCAAAGCTCACTACTTCAGAGAATATTGATGACCCTGAATATTATTTTTTGGCACGAAAAGCGAAATTTGTACCCGGAAAAAAGGTGGTTGTAGGACTAACAAATCTCTTTATTGCAGAAGTGCCAACACCAATTGGAATTCCATTCGCGTTTTTTCCGATGACGACCAAAGGCCAATCTGGAGTGATTATTCCGACCTTTCAAGATACAAATACAAAAGGATATTCGCTTCAAAATGGGGGTTATTATTTTTCGTTAAGCGATAATTACGATCTGACTTTTCTGGGAGATTATTATACCAACGGCAGTTATGCCACACGATTTGAGTCTTCTTATGCCAAAAAATATAGGTTCAGGGGCAATGTAAATTTGCGATTCGAAAATCAAATCAACAGCGAAAGAGGTTTTCCAGATTATTCTAAAAGACGAGAATACAACATTCAATGGTCGCATTCACAAGATGGAAAAGCAAATCCGAATTCGAGGTTTTCAGCTTCGGTAAACCTAGGAAGTAGCACTTATTTTCAAAACTCATTGAACCAAGTAAATGTTGGATCACGATTAAACAATGTTTTGACTTCTTCCATTTCCTATTCGAAAACTTTTAATACTGTTCCATCAGTAAATTTAGCATTAACCGCGAATCACTCACAAAATACACAGGCAAAAACCATCAATATGACATTGCCGACATTTACAGCCAATGTGGATAGAATTTTTCTTTTCGGAAAAAAAGACGAACCTAAAAAAGGATTTATAAAAAATATAAACCTTCAATATAGCTTGAAAGGAGAAAACAAAATTGCGACGGTAGATTCTTTATTTTTTAAACCTCAAATGTTTAAAGATGCCAAAGTAGGTTTTCAGCATAGCATCCCAATCAGCACCAATTTCAAGGTTTTTAAGCATTTTAGTTTCTCTACAAGTATGAATTATAATGAAGTTTGGTATACCAAAACTATCAATAAATCGTTTGATTTTGCAAAGGATGCTGTGGTCACGAAAGATGTGAATGGTTTTGATGCCTATCGCACCTACTCTTTTTCAACAGGAGTTGGAACAACAATATACGGAACATTTAACTTTAGTGAAAAGAGTAAAATTAAAGTTATTCGTCATGTCATGAGGCCCCAAATTGGTTACAGTTATGCACCAAGTTTTGCTAAATACTGGGACACCTATACTACAAATGCAAGCGGTACATTACTTTCTGATTATTCTAGGTTTCAAGAA
>CALPKO020000303.1 GCA_943324165.2 Bdellovibrio sp. ZAP7
ACCGCTATTTTTAAAGATTTTTTAAACTTAGACGAAACAGGCTACATCATTAACACTCCTGGCACTTCCAAAACAAATATTGAAGGAGTTTTTGTAGGCGGAGATGCAGCAGACCATGTTTACAGACAAGCCATTACGGCAGCTGGAACAGGATGTATGGCGGCTTTGGATGCAGAACGCTATTTATCAAGCAAAGAATAAAATTAGTTTTTTTCAAAAATATCAAATGGATAATCCAGATAAAAAATCGATAACTAAAAATCCTATTCTCAAAAAATTGAGCAATAAATACGTTTTGGTTATTTTGCTTTTTGGCGTTTGGATGCTTTTTTTGGATAACTATTCTTACCTTGAACATAGACTTTTAGATAAAGAAATTAACGAACTCGAAGACAATGAACAATATTATCGAAATGAAATTAAAGCAGATCAGCAAAAAATTAAGTTGCTGAAAAACACCAATCAAGTCGAAAAATATGCCAGGGAAAAGTACTTTATGAAAAAAGACAGCGAAGACATATATATAATTGAATTTGAAGGAGATACTGTGAAATAGTTTAAGGTTTAAAATGAGAAATAACAATCAAAATAGTTCAATTGATAAAAATAAATGGGATTGGGATGCCATTTCTTCTAAACAATGGAAGCAACAAATTCAATTTGAACTAAAAGGTGCGGATTATAATGAAACTTTGATTTGGAATTCTCCCGAAGATATTAAAGTAAAGCCATTTTACCACATTGATGAAAACATTGAAAATTATAATATCCCAACCCAAGCAACTGAATTTAAAATTTGTCAAAATATATTTGTTCACGATATAGAAAAATCTGTTGAAAGAGCTTTAGATACAATCAATCGTGGCGCAGAAAGTATCCGTTTTACCCTTGAAAACGAATCGATCGATATTGAAAAATTACTTCAAAAACTTCCTTTAGAAAAAATTGCGCTATACTTTCATTTGCATTTTCTTTCAATTGATTTCGTGAAAAAATTAGATGCCATCGCTGTTGAAAAAAAAGGAAAATTTTATATTCAAAATGATCCAATTGGAAATTTAGCAAAAGAAGGAAATTGGTTTTCTGTAAAAGAAAAAGATAATTTTCAGACATTGGAAAAAATTTCAAGTCATCTAAAATCAGTATCTTTTCTCAGTGTAAATGGCAATTTATACCAAAATGCTGGTGCGAATATGGTTCAACAAATTGCTTATATTTTGGCACATTGCAACGAATATTTCAACCGAATTCAAAAAATAAACCAACCAATTGTTGTTGAAATTACAGTCGGAACAAACTATTTTTTTGAAATAGCGAAACTACGCGCATTGCGCTTACTTTTCAAAGTAATTGCTCAGGAATATGACCATAATTTAGATTGTCATCTGCTGGTTTCTCCCACAAAACGCAACAAAACCATCTACGATTACAATGTAAATTTACTGCGAACAACTACCGAATCAATGTCGGCAATTTTGGGTGGAGCAAACACAATTTCTAATTTGCCATATGATGCTTTGTACCACAAAGACAATGAATTTGGCGACAGAATTGCCCGAAATCAATTGTTGATTTTGAAAAACGAAAGTTATTTCGACAAGGTCAACAATCCTTCTGACGGCAGTTACTACATAGAAAGTTTGACCAATCAGTTGGCAGAAAAAGCACTCGTTTTATTTAAGGATATTGAAGCAAATGGCGGATTTTTAAAGCAATTGAAAGAGGGCATTATCAAAAGAAAGATTGAGGAAAGTGCAGAAAAAGAACAAAAATTATTTGATGATGGTAAAGAAATTTTATTAGGCACAAACAAATATCCTAACAAAAATGACATGATGAAACATGATTTAGAACTTTATCCTTTTGTAAAAATAAAACCACGAAAAACATTAATTTCACCAATTATTGAAAAAAGATTGGCTGAAAAAACGGAACAAGAAAGACTAAAAACTGAAAACTAAAAATTATGAAAAAAATCATATCAATTTTAACTTTATTGTTAACGCTGACCTCATTTTCTCAACAAAGAATCATTGAAATTGCGGAGATAAGAACAGGTAAAACAATGTACTATGAAGATAATCAAAATGTAAAAATCCGAACTTTAGATGGCAAAAAGCACAAAGGCATTTTAAAATTAGTAGACAATGAAACCTTCTTAGTTGAAAATGAAACCATTAAAATTGATAGTTTGCAAAGCATAAAAATCAATCCAAAAGGAATTAATCAAATAAAAAATATTGTCTTGTACACAGGTTTAACAATTGTTGCAACTGGTCTAATTTTGGCAACAGCTGGCAACAATGCAGCATTTCTAGTGCTGACTGCTGGAACTGGCATTACAATTGGCGCAGGAATTATAGAAGGGATTAATGGCTACAATTCTGTAAGCAAATGGAATTTTAAAATTGTCGAAAAACAGCCGTAGTAATTCTATTTAAAATTTTAAACTTTGAGAAAAAACCTCCAACATATAAAGTTAAAAGCTGTACATTCTGCGATTGAAGTTCCAGAGAACGAATCTTTTTTAACCGCAGAAAATATAGCATTAAAGAAAACTTATTCCAAACAAGACATCGAACATCTTGAACACTTGGAATTTGGAGCAGGATTTGCGCCCAACTTACGCGGTCCATACGCTACAATGTATGTTCGAAGACCATGGACAATTAGACAATATGCTGGATTTTCTACTGCGGAAGAGAGCAATGCGTTTTACCGAAGAAATCTTGCTGCCGGACAAAAAGGCTTGTCAATAGCATTTGATTTACCAACACATCGAGGCTACGATTCTGATCATGAAAGAGTAGTTGGCGATGTTGGTAAAGCTGGAGTTGCCATTGATTCTGTCGAAGATATGAAAGTCCTATTCAACCAAATTCCGCTAGAAGAAATGTCAGTTTCCATGACGATGAACGGAGCCGTTTTACCGATTATGGCTTTTTATATAGTTGCTGCCGAAGAACAAGGAGTGGCGCCGGAATTACTATCAGGAACTATTCAAAACGATATTCTTAAAGAATTTATGGTTAGAAATACTTATATCTATCCACCAACACAATCAATGAAAATTATTGCTGATATTTTTGAATTTACCAGCAAAAAAATGCCAAAATTCAATTCGATTTCAATTTCTGGCTATCATATGCAAGAAGCTGGAGCGACAGCAGATATCGAACTTGCTTAT
>CALPKO020000304.1 GCA_943324165.2 Bdellovibrio sp. ZAP7
GTTTTAGCGAAAAGTTCAGATGGCCTTACTACTTCAGGTTTTGAAAAATTAGAAAAGAATGAAGCGTACCTTTTTATTTCCAATCATAGAGATATTATTTTAGATACTTCTTTATTAAATGCATGTCTTTTTGACCACGATTTGGTCATGACTGCATCGGCAATTGGCGATAACCTGGTTAAAAAAGCTTTTTTAGATGTTCTGGCTAAGTTGAACCGCAACTTTTTGGTTCAAAGAGGTTTGTCGCCAAGAGAAATGTTGCAAAGTTCAAAGTTGATGGCTGAGTACATCGGTCAGTTATTGTTTCGTGAAAATCGTTCGGTTTGGATTGCTCAACGCGAAGGAAGAACAAAGGATGGCAATGACGCTACACATCCAGGTGTTTTGAAAATGTTAGCCATGGGAAATGACGAAGCCAATTTGATGGATTATTTTAAGAAAATCAAGATTGTTCCAGTTTCAATTGCTTATGAATACGACCCAACGGATGCTTTAAAAATGCCACAACTAAAAGCAGAGGCCAATAATGAAATATACATCAAAGAAAAGAATGAGGATTTTATGACGCTTTTGAGTGGGGTAATGGGACAAAAAAAGCACATTCACATTCATGTTGGGGATGTTTTAGACAAGGAAATTGATGTTATAGCAAAGAATTTTGACAATTCAAACAAACAAATTCAGGCTCTGGCGCAAGCGATTGATGATTCTATTTTGCAATCCTATCATCTGTGGCCAACGAATTATATTGCTTTGGATATTTTAAATAAATCAGATGCGCATAAAGCTTTTTATACCGAAAATGAAAAGTCACTTTTCGAAAGAAGATTAGAAATGAAAATTGACAAAAACAATCCTGTTGAACTTGTTGGTTTTTTAAATATGTATGCTAATCCGGTAAATAATAAATTAAAGTATCAAACAAAAATCTAGAAAATAATTTTAACTTTTATTTAAAAAGGAAAAATCCTTTAATTTTCTGAGCAAATGATTTTTGAACTGCATTATCATAACCATAACCATAGCCATAATTAGAAGAATAACCATATCCTCTGTTTTCTCCTACATTGTTCAAGATAATTCCCATATTTCTAATTGAATTTAGATCTTTCAAATTAGAAATAAATTTAAGTAATTTTTTTTCAGTAAAATTTGCTCTTGTTACATAAAGAATGGCATCAGCCAGATCTGTAATTAAAGTCGTGTCTGTTACTAAAAGTGTTGGCGCTGTGTCTACGATAATATAATCATAATCATGCTTTAATTCTTTTAATAATATTTCAAACCTTCCGTTAGACATTAATTCTGCAGGATTTGGCGGAATCACACCTGAAAAAATGACTTCAAATTTAGTTTCGGGTGATAAATTTTTCGCTTTGATGTCACTGATTTTTAAAGAATCATCCACTAAGTAATTCGCAACGCCTTTTTCGTTAGATCGCTCTAAATTGAGTGTGTTATGTAATTGTGGATTTCTTAAATCAGCACCAATTAAAATAACTTTTTTGCCTAAAGTAGAAAGCGTTATTGCAAGATTTACAGACACAAAAGTCTTTCCTTCACCTTTTACAGTTGAAGTTACATAAATTACGGATCCGGAATTTTTTAAAGGAACAAGATAATTTATATTTGTACGAAGTATTCTAAAAGATTCTGATAAAACAGAACGATCTAAGAATTCAACTAATTTATTTTCTCCCTTTATGAAAGGAATTTCTGCAATCACTGGAATGTTCGGAAGTAGTAATTCAATATCTTCTTTGCCTTGAATTTTTGTATCAAAAAGGAAATAAATATAAAAACCAATTAAGGGTAATATTAAACCTAAAAAAACAGCAATTAAGAAAATGGTTTTATTGCCAAAACCTGTTGGTTCTTCTGCTGCATAATCAACAATTTTTACAGTAGGATTTAAAATGGCCAAATTGATAGAAGCTTCCTCTCTCTTTTGAAGCAGAAGAACATATAAATTTTCTTTAATTGTTTGTTGACGATCAATGTCTCGTAATGATTTTTCATTATTTGGCATTTTCCCGTATTTTGACTTCTCTGACAATGACACTTTTGACAGTTCATTTTTGCTGTATTCAAGTGTTTTTTGATACCCAATAATCGAGGCTTTGATATTGTTTTTAACTTGTTGAGCTTCTTTCGTTATGGCTTGAACAGTTGGGTTTGAATCACCACCACCACTCGAAAAAAACTTATTTCTTTTTAAAATTAAAGTGTTGTAAACATCTACTAAATTATTAATTTCTTTATTGTCAATTCCAATATTCGGGGGCAATAATTCTAAAGTGTTTGATTTTTCAATGCTAATTGCCATAATCTTTGAAAGTGCAATTTGTGTATTTGCATTGTCAAAACTTGTTTGCGATTGTTGTTTAACTTGCATTGATAGTGATGCATCCGACTCTAAAAAACTAATTTGATTTTGTTTTTTAAAGTCAACCTTAGAGTTTTCAATGGAATCTAATTCGTTGAATAAATATTCAAATCTATTGTCTACAAATTCAATTGTTTTTTTGAAAACAAGCTGTCTATCTTGTATTCCGTCGGCATTAAAAACATTGACGAGCGCATTTACCGTTGCATTTATTTTTTCTGGATTTAAGCCATCATAAGTAATTTTTAAAATCTCACTTTTATTTCCGACATAGTCTATTTTGATGCTTTTAGAAATATTTTTTGTTACATCTTTTTTTGTTTTTAAAGCGACATAATAAGATTTCCCATCAATTCTTTCTGTTGGATAATTGTCTTTGAATACTAATTTAAAAGGTATTTCTGTTGAAAAATTCGTGTCGCCAGATTTATATACCTTACCGTTATTGTTAACTTGATAACCGTTTTTTGTAATCATTATATCAAAATCCACCGACTTTTTATCTAGAGTGTCTTTCTCTAAAGCCCAAAATATTGTGAAAGGAGCATCTTTCCACAATTCGTAGGTTTTTATTGTTCCAACACTATAAATTTCTGTCGTTAAATTTAAATCATCGATTACTAATCCTAAAATGCGCGATGATTTCATTATCTCAACTTCATTTTCTAAATTAACTTTATCGTCCCCAAAAATAGAAATACCATCAGTTGGCAATTTAAAATCAGAATTTGAATTATCTAAAATTTGAACTTTTGCGATAGTTTGAAAAGAATCGTCGTTATATCTTGAGTAAAA
>CALPKO020000305.1 GCA_943324165.2 Bdellovibrio sp. ZAP7
ATCAAATTGAGTGTTTGTTTGTCCAGCGGCAATTGTAACTGGAAAAGCTGGATAAGAATTTCCGGCAATAACATTATTGTAGCACAATCCTCCAAAGCAAAGTTGCATTCCTGTGCCGGTTCCTGTCAAGCTAAGGCATTTAATTCTAACATCAATATCTGCATTTGAATTGTTGTGAACATAAAATCCCCCAGTTGCACCATTAATCAAGGTTGACTCAAAAGTAATAATCTGACCATCGGGGATTGGTGTTCCGTCAATTTTTGTTATTGTCATTTGTGACTGCACAACATTTAAAAACAGAACTGAAATTAATAAAAATAACTTTTTCATTGTAAATTATTTTAACATTATTTTTTCTGTAATGGTTGCATTATCACCTTCTATTCTGGCGAAGTAAATACCTTTTTGAAGGTTTGATAAATCGATTGAACTGTTTTTGGTAATATTATTAGCAGCATAAACCGTTTTTCCTAAAACATCAACAATCATAACATTTACTGAATTTTCTGTATTGATTTTTATAATTCCAGTTGTTGGATTTGGGAAAACAGTTGTTTTTTGTACTACAAAATTCTCTGTTGCCAAAACTGTTGTGGTCATCACATTAGATTTAGTATATGTAGTTCCAAAATTCTCAACAGCAACATTTGCAATTGAAACACCATTTGCAAAAACTTCTAAACCATGTGGTGTCGAACCTGATCCCCAACCATCACCATAAGAATCTAACAATTGAATGCTAAAACACTCGTTGGCTGGCAAAATAACACTTTTTGTTTTTGTAGTATTGGCATCTACACCACCACCGTTTGCTGAACCTAAATATGGTCCGCCATTGGCAACTGTTACTCCAGTTGAATTTTTAATTTTCCAAGTCATTTCAGTTGGATAATTATCAGTGTACACTTTAACAACAACATTTGCAGTGGAATAAGCTGCAACGTAAAGATCTAGATTTGCCACAGAATTACCTGCGTTAAAATTAGGCGCATTATTCACATTTGTTACTTCTACGCTGTATTCAGCTGCACTGTTAATAGTCATTGGGTCAAGTGTTACAGAATTTGTTGCAAACTGTGCTGCACTAGAAGTAAAATTTTTTGTAGCGATAACATTTCCGTTCTCTTTAAGGTTCACAGTTCCAGAAGTTACTGCATTTGCGCCTAAATTTTTAAATTTTACAACCGGACTTCCCGTGTTTGTGCAAAATCCGCTTTCAGATGCTAACATTTCAATGTTGTTTTGCGTTCCCACCAAAGTTCCACAACTGCTATTAATACCTGATATAAAACCAGCTGTAGTTGGTTGTTGCAATTCTGTTAAAATACCGTTTGGACAAATTCTATAAACAGTAGGAAAATAACCAATTTGATATAAACTAGCAATATTTGCACTGTCAATAATTGGATAAGGAGTGTTTAATACCCAATTTCCTTGGGAACTCGCAGTAAGTCCATTAAGATCGTTAATGCCAGTTGTACCATCTCCTTCAACAAATAAAACTACCACCTCTTCTGAGCCGCCGTATCCATAAGAAGCATACAAATCTTCTAAAGCATGTGAATTGTGGTAATTCCAACATGGACCGCACCAAGTGGCAGAAATGTCCATAATAACAGTTTTTCCTGCTGCCAAATAATCTGAAAGTGAGTGAACATTTCCGTTAATGTCGGTCGCTGTAAAGTTGGGAGCAACCGTTCCCGATGCCAATTGTGCATTCATTGTTGCCGAAAGCATAACAAATAAAATAAGTAATGATTTTTTCATAGTAAAGATATAGAGGGTTAATATACAGTTTGTAAATATAAAAATAAAATCCAAAAAAACTAAAGTTTAACACATTAAATGCAATAAAAATTGAATTTAAAGCGGTAACAGTATAAAATTGTTGTGAATATGCTTTAAATACAACAAGATTGTGGTATTTTTGATTACATTTTTTTGCAGGCAATTAAATCTCTTTGGTGATAATTTGCATCGTTTCTCTGCTGACTTGTTTGAGTAAAACAGTTTTATTTTTTTCAACAATTTCTGCCGCTTTTTCATCAAAATGGCGAATAGTGTAGAGCGATACATTTTCATTATAGGCGACCTTAAATTTTTTCGAAAGCAAAGCTTTTAAGTCTTTAAAATGTTCAAATTTATCTTCTGCACAAACCGAAAAACTAATTGCAGAATTTTGAATCAAACTTACTTTCATTTTATATTGGTGTAGAAGCGCAAAAATTTCGCTGATGTTTTCTTCCATAATAAAAGAAAAATCAATAGAAGAAAGTGAAATCAAAAGTTGGTTCCTTTTTACAATAAAACAAGGCAAAAGCGGTTCTAAATCTGCTCCTTTCGACACACTCGTTCCTGCCAAAGTGGGATTGATAAATGATTTTACATAAAGAGGAATTTCTTTTTTTTGTAGAGGTTGTAACGTTTTTGGATGAATAACAGTTGCGCCATAAAATGCCAATTCTATTGCTTCACGGTAAGAAATTTGATTCAATAAACTTGCATTTTCAAAATACCTCGGATCTGCGTTCATTACTCCTGGCACATCTTTCCAAATTGTAACGCTTTCTGCGTTCAGGCAATAAGCAAAAATAGCTGCCGTATAATCCGAGCCTTCACGACCAAGTGTAGTGGTGAAATTATTTTCGTCTGAACCAAGAAATCCTTGCGTAACGTTTAATGTTTTTCGCTTTACGTTTTTAGAGATATTTTTCTGAGTCAATTCCCAATCCACATTCGCATCGCGATAGTTATTGTCTGTTTTTATAAAATTGCGCACATCAATCCAATTGGTTTTGATGTTTTTAGCATTCAAAAAATGACTTAAAATGGTGGTCGAAATTAATTCACCATAGCTCACAATTTGATCATAAACAAAGTTGTAGTTGGGCGATTTATTACTTCTTAAAAAATATTCTAAATCTGCAAAATGGCCATTTACGGCAAAGAAAACATCTGCCTCTTCATCGTCGAACAAGTCCATTAAAATCTGATTGTGGTATTTTTTCACTTCTTGAACAGAAGCGTATAGCTCACTCGATTTATCAAAATAATTTTTTATCACAATTTCCAAAGCATTGGTCGTTTTCCCCATTGCAGAAACTACCAACAAAACATCGTCGTAACCGACTTTTTGCAAAACATCATATACGTTTTTTATGCCTTGTGCATCTTTAA
>CALPKO020000306.1 GCA_943324165.2 Bdellovibrio sp. ZAP7
ACTAAAACGAAATCGCCTCCCCAAGCGCCAAGGCTTTTTATAACACCATCAAAATCAGAAAATAATTTGTTTTTTACGGTTTGGATTTCTAAAAATTCACTCATATTATTTTCATGAGCTTGTAATTGTTGGCTCAAATTTTCAAAATCATTTTCAAGTAAAATGGCGTTTGTTATAGTGTTGATTTTTTCAATAATAATAGTCTTGTTTTTACTTTTTTTATAATAAGAAGCGATTGCGGATTTGCTGTTTTGTTTTTGATTGAGGTAGACAAAATAAAGGTTTTCTATACATTTTGGCTCAAAGTTTATCGTTTGAACTTTAGGTAAGCCATTTTGTAAATGGTACAAAATCGGAGAATTGTTTTGCGCACAGGCAATGTCGTAGCCACTTCCGCCAAAACTGTTTTTTAACAATTCAAACGCATCAATTTCGAACCATTGTGCTATGTTGTTGATTAAAGTGGAAGACGTTCCTAAACCCCAAAATTTTGGAAATGTCAAATTAGTTGTAATTTGATAACCGTCGAAATTGTCAAGTATAAATGGGTTTTTTTGACAACTTTCGTGAAGAATTTTAATCAAAACGCTTCTTTCTGATTGATTTTCTGCAACTGAATAGTTTTTAATTTCTGAAAATAAAATAGTATACTCAAACCAAATTGTTCCATCTGCATCAAAACTTTTCCAAACAATTTGTTGCTTTGAGCCGATTTTTACGTTTAAATTTTGACCAAATTTTGTTGGTAGCGCCAACGCTTTTGCACCATCAAGCACCAAATATTCGGCTGTTATAAGGAGTTTTCCGTTGCTGTAGAAAGTTTTGTTGTTAACATCCAAAATTTTAGGATTTTAGAGAAAGGTAGAAATATTTATTTTTATCAACTTTTTCATTTGCTAAATACTAATTTTTAATAAATTTCAATTGTTTCACGCCGAAATTCGTTTCTAAATCCAAAAAATAAATACCATTTGACAAATCGTTTACATTCCAAGTCGTTTCGTTTCTTGATGATTTAACTATTTGACCAATTGAGTTGTAAAAAGTTGCTTTTTCTAAAATTACCTCGGTTGGTATCGATAATTTCAAAACATTTGAACTAGGATTTGGAAATAATTTTAAAGTTTCTAATTCAATGTTTTTCACATTCAAAACAACCGTATTATTTTTAGTAATAATGTTCTTATTTGGATCAAATTCTAAGGATGTAACTACAAATGGCACATTTTGAAGAATAACTTCTCCATTAAAAGTGTTGTTTAAAACCAAATCCAATTGTTGGTTGTTTGCGCCAAAAACCCTCACCGGCAAAGGCATTTCAAAAAAAGAAACACTTGAATTGGATTGTGTTTGATTAATTGTGAATTTCACCTGACCCGCAGCAACGTTTTGAGCAGTAATTGTGTAACTTGGATAGCCTTGTTTGTAAACCCAATCATTAAAAAACTCTTGTAAGCTACTTCCGTAAACTGTCTCTAAATGCGTTTGAAGGTTTGTTGTTATTGCATAATTAAAAGCCAAATTTGGATCTGCTAAATAATTTTTTATTCCTTGAAAAAACAAAACATCACCCAATTTAAAACGCAACATGTTCAACACCATTGCGCCTTTGTCATAACTTAATCTTGAGCTAAAGATGCGGTTTACATTCGTTGCTTCTGTTTCGGTTAAATAAACGGCACCCGTAGGACTTTGTGTGATATAATCTATCATGCTCGATTTTTCGGCGGTAAAAGCGGCTTGTCCATCAAAATTCTCAATTACTAAAGCAGCAACATAAGTTGCAAAACCTTCGTTCAACCAAATGTCTTTCCATGTTCCACAAGTTATTTTGTCTCCAAACCATTGGTGTGCCATTTCATGAGCTATAAGTTGTCGCTCAAAATTAGCCATAAACGAAATTGTCGTGTGTTCCATGCCGCCACCCCAACCAAATTGAGCATGTCCGTATTTTTCGTTATGAAAAGGATAAACTTCAAATAGGTTCTCAAATAAATTTAAAATTAATGGAGTTTGAGCAAGTTGTCCTTGCACAAATGGTAAATCTTCTGGATAAACATAATTTTTTATTGGAAAGGTATTCGGTGCAGTTCCACCAATTTGATTAACAATGCTGTAGTTGGTAACTGCAAAACACACTAAATAAGCTGGAATTGGATAGCCATGGTGAAAATGGGCAGTTTTAAAAAGTCCTGTTGTTACTGGCGGATCTGGTTCTATTCCGTTTGAAACACTTGTAAACTGCGATGGAGCTTTGATGTAAACATCTATGCTCTCAATTTTATCGTTCAGGTCTTGTTTACAAGGCCACCAATCCATTGCGCCAAATGGCTCAGAAAGTGTCCAAATGATGTTGGCGTTATTATGTTGCGTTTGAACAAAAGAACCAAAACCAGAATTTGCTGGTGCTCCAGCATAAGTAATTTCTACGGATGTTTGATTTCCCGTCGATAATGTTGACGATAAATTGATCACCAACTCGTTAGAGTTATTGTGAGAAAAATTTAAATCTACTCCGTTTTGTTTTACACTACTTACGAGAATTCGGTTTGCGTAGTTGGGATCACTGGTATTGGTAATTTTAGAAAAATCGAAAGTAACTGTATTCATCTCTGACAACGCTTTAAAAGTGGTAGTAACTTTTGCGCTCAATGAATAAACACCTGGGTTCACAACAAGTTCTAGTTTATGATAAGTGACATCATAATTTTGAGTATTAGGATTAATGGTAATGTTGGTGAATTTGGCTGCTGCTTTCATTTCAGATTCAACCAACTCATCAAACGAAGATTTTTTGCCTTGTCCGTAACCAACCGAAACCAGCAATATCAGTGCAAAAGAGTAGATGTTTTTCATTATTTAAGACTTATTTTTTCCAAAAGTAGTAAAGAATTTATTAAGATTTTAGTTTTAATTATTTTTTAAGAAATGTTTGAAAATTAGTAATCTATTTTGATAAATAATTTCTCATTATCAACAAAGGCATTTTTTTTGGTAAAATATCTTTTTATCTTAAAAAAGTGGTATGTTTTATTTTCAACAAATTGATAATTTAATTAGAAAGTAATATGCTACAATAATATTAGCACAGTAACATCAATCGAAATTTTCATTTTGTATTAAAAAAGCAATTTTTTTGTTGGAGGACATTTACTTTTATTATTTTATTTTTTTG
>CALPKO020000307.1 GCA_943324165.2 Bdellovibrio sp. ZAP7
CAATTTCTGCGTCCGTTGCATATTTTTGATCTTTAATTACATCTAAAACTTGTGTAATTGGATCAATTTTTTTGTATTCTTCTACTTCATCTTTTGTGCGGTATAATTGTGCATCAGACATTGAATGTCCTCGATAACGATAAGTTTTCATTTCTAAAAATGTTGGGCCATCACCTCTTCTGGCTCTTTCAATTGCTTCATGCATTGCTTCGGCAACTTTTACTGGATTCATTCCGTCAACTGGTCCGCAAGGCATTTCATACCCTAAACCTAATTTCCAAATATCAGTGTGGTTGGCTGTTCTTTCAACAGAAGTCCCCATAGCATAACCATTGTTTTCTACAATAAAAACTACTGGTAATTTCCACAACATTGCCATATTGAAAGCTTCGTGAAGTGATCCTTGACGAGCTGCTCCATCACCAAAATAGGTAAGTGTCACGCCGTCTCTCCCAAAATATTGATCGGCAAAAGCCATTCCTGCACCTACAGGAATTTGTGCTCCTACAATTCCGTGACCACCAAAAAAACCTTTTTCTTTAGAAAAAATATGCATTGAACCACCCATTCCTTTTGATGTCCCTGTTACTTTACCTAACAATTCAGCCATTACTGCTTTAGGGTCAACACCCATTCCAATTGGCTGCACATGATTTCTATAAGCGGTAATCATTTTATCTTTTCCGAGTTCCATTGCGTGTAAGGCACCTGCTAGAACTGCTTCTTGACCGTTGTATAAGTGAAGAAATCCTCTTACTTTTTGTTGTATGTAAAGCGCTGCTAATTTGTCTTCAAACTTTCTCCACAGTAGCATATCCTCATACCACTTTAAATAAACCTCTTTTGTAACTTCTTTCATTTTCTTTTCTTGCTAAATTGTTTTAGGAAACTAGATTACTTACTTAAACGCAAAAAGTTGGTCTCACTTAAATTTGCGAAATGCAAAAATAGGACTTTCCGACTAAGAAGTAAAATTTATCTAGGAAATTTTAAGTTTTTTACAAGAAGTTTTTGTCAAACATAAATGGCAAAAGATTTTTTAGTGAATCGGATCTATAAACAGAGCCAATTTCTCCCATAAAATAAATTTCAATTGGTGTTTCTTGCCTAATTTCGTATTCAGCAATTGATTGGCGGCAAGCACCACATGGCGGAATTGGCGAAGTGGTTTTATTGACTTCTGAAGCAGCTGTAATTGCCATTTTGAGAATTTTAGCTTGTGGGTAAATCGCTCCAGCGTGAAAAACAGCTACCCTTTCGGCACAAAGTCCTGAAGGATATGCAGCGTTTTCTTGATTTGAACCCAAAACAATTTTTCCATTATCTAAAATTAGTGCAACTCCAACTTTAAATTTTGAATACGGAGCATAAGCATTTTTTCTTACAGCAATTGCTTGTTTCATGAGGTTTTGAATGTCAATTGGCAATTTTTCAAGGTTTTCAAAAACGCTAAATTCAGTTGTAATCGTAATTTTTTTGTTCATATATTGGGAAAAAAAATCCAAATTTCGATATTGAAATTTGGATTATTATTTAATTTATAATTTTATTAGTATTCATCGTATTTGTCACCGAAATTAAATGTGAGCGAGAAACGAAGTGTATTTTCTAGAGGGTTTTTTACTTTTGATGCAGAAAACAAATAAGATACATCGACTTTTACTACATTATATTTGAAACCAGCTCCGAGTGAGAAAAATTTTCTAGCTCCTTTAACGGGACTTTCATGAAAATAACCCAATCTCATAGCGAAAGAATCTTGGTATAAATATTCTGAGCCAACTGAATATGTAAATTCTTTTAATTCTTCGCTGAATCCTCCTGGAGCATCATTAAAAGATTGAAAAATTCCTTGGGTCCATCCAATTTTTTTGTAAGCAATATTGGCTTCGTTAATTCCGTCAGTTTCTCCCAGGTCAGAAGTGTCTCCATCAGCGTTCAAGTCAGCTGGGACTGGATCTTGGGGAGTTGGAACCAATAATTTTGCTACTTCTAAATTAAGGGAAACTTTGTTATAATCATCAAAAATAAAATCGAAACCTGTTCCTAATCTCATTTGAGATGGTAAAAAGTTAGCTCCTAAATCTGATGAAGTTTGAGCCTCATAATTGATTTTAGGTCCAAGATTCTGAAAATTAAAACCCCATCTCCATCTACCATTAAAATCATTGTACGCAATTTCTTCCGATTGATAATAACCTGCTACATCAACTGCAAATGTGCTGGCCGGTTTGGCATCAATTTCTTCCGTTGCAATTTTGAGTTGAGATCGAATAAATCTGCCTGCTACTGCCATAGAAAATCGCTCACTTAATTTTAAAGAATAAGAACCATCTAGCGAAAATTCATTTGGCGTAACCACAACAGGGACTTCATCGACATCTCCTGTTTTACGGGTTTCAATGCCACCAAAACCAAAATAACGCAGTCCTAAAGCAAATGCACTTTTTTCATTGATTCTATTATAATAAGTTATTTGTCCTAAATTTATGTCGTTTACCAAATCGGATAAATAAGGTGTATAACTTGCTGAAAAACCTTGTTTATCTGTTTCAAAAGCATATTTTGCTGGGTTATATTGTTGGGCATAGGCATCGGGAGATGTGGCTACACCTTGGTCTGCCATACCAGCTGATCGTGCATCTGCGGCAATCAACAAAAATGGTACTCCAGTTGTTATCACCCGTTGCAATTGCGCATTTGAATTTTGAATTACAAAAAGTGTAATCAGTATTAATTGTATTTTTCTCATTCTGAATTTAAAAATTTTATTAAACAAATATAGTATTTTCTTATAGTATTACAAGTTTTTCAAACTTTTCGGTTTTTTTATTAGTTAAAGTAGATTTTACCGTCAATTTATAGACATAAACTCCTTTTCCTATTTTATCACCAAAATCATCTTTTCCGTCCCATGTTATTTCTCTTGACAAGAATCCATCTGTTGTAGTCAATTGATTTTTAGTCCAAACTACTTTTCCTGTAATAGTCATTACTTGCACTTGAACTTCTAAAGGTTCAAATGGACGATTGTGAGTGAACCAGAATTGAGTGTAATTAACAAAAGGATTTGGATAATTCAACACGTTTTTTAACGTAAGTGTATCATCTCCAACTACAATAAATTGAATTTCGGAAGTTACTTTGTTGTTATAAACGTCCCAAGCAATA
>CALPKO020000308.1 GCA_943324165.2 Bdellovibrio sp. ZAP7
TACTATCCAATACAATCGGCAAATTGGGATAACTGAACCCATTGATAAAATCTGATTGTAAAACGTTTTCGACGTGATCAATGTTTTTATTGTAGAAATCGGTGATTTCAACTGCTAATTTACTTTGTTGGACGTAGTAGCACATGATGCTATTTAATTAAAGGCAAAATTAAATCTTTCGATAAGATGTTACTAAATTAAAAGATTATTTCTTATTTATCTCCAAAATCCTGTACTTTAGCTTTTAAATACTCTTCAATTTATCTTTTATTTTGATTGTGAGCTTGTTTCGCAGTCAGAATACTTTGCAGAGTGGTGCCTAGGTTGTTGTTAAAAAGGCAGGAGACTTCGCAGAGCTGGTTAGTTTTCTTTTTACCAATTTGATTTGATTTCTATTGTGTTAAAACCAATGTTGTAAGCATAAACAGCTGCTGGAACATAAGTAATATTAATATCATCGACTGTTTTATTAGCTGTTATATCGATGGTGGTTACCAATGTGGCTTTTAAATTATTTTGTTTACAGAAATAAATTAAACTACTCAATTCTTGTGGTTTTTCGACATAACGATTGCTCCATTTGATTTCTATACACCATTGTGGTTTAAATAATTTGTTGTCTAGTAACACAATATCTACTTCGCCTTCGGAGCGTCCCATTTTCCATCGGGCATATTTTAAATCGAGGTTTTCCCGATGCATCCATTGTGAAAAAATAGCGGTTTCGACCATATTACCTGTTTCTTTATCGGTAGCTACAATTGGAGAAAACAAAGCTGTGCGCAATGAAGAGTTGGTTAAATAGACTTTAAAACTGGTTACTCTTTTAAATTTTTTAGCATTATCATCAATCTTATGAATAACTTTAATTAAAAAAGCTGCTTCAAGGTATTCTAAATATTTTTTAATGATATCTTTTGCAATTCCACTGTCTTTTCCTAATCGATCAAAAGAAAATTCATTTCCTGTATTGTAAGCCAAATAACTAAAAAAACTATTTAATTCTTGCACGTCTTTAATGCCATATAAGCTCGGTAAATCTCGTAATAACACTTTATCGACAATATCATTTTTTACATAACGTCCCATTTCACTTTGAATTTTATCAGACAAGACTACTTCCGGATAACCACCAAAGTTGAGGTAATGAAAAAATGCTTCGTTGAATGCTTTATTGTCATGTGTGGTAAAAAAAGGAATTGCTGCCCCGTTGTACATTATGTTTTTGGGTTGTACTAAATGATTTAATCCTTTTAAATGAATGTACTCGTGAAAGGTAAGCGGTGGCAACATAAAATCGGTAAACCGACCTGCACCGCTTTCGGAACTTTGCAAACGTAAGGCAGCAGCAGCCGAACCCGATACTATAAATTTGGTTTTTGGATACAAGTCTACTAATACTTTTAGATGGCGTTCCCAATCTTTGAGGTATTGAATTTCATCAAAAAACACAAAACAACCCTCAATGCTATTGAGTTGCACTGCTTCTTTTGCCAAGAGCAAAATGTCTTCTAAACTCAAGTGCATATAAATAGGATTGTCAATACCTATGAAAAATATTTTTTGAGGTGTTACATTATCTTTGATTAACTCTTGTATGCTATGGTACATCATTACGGTTTTCCCAACACGGCGCGGTCCCATAAGTACTAAAGCACGCTTGATTTCGGTTTCCTTAACGAAGGGGTAAAACAGATCAAAATAGAGTCTTTTAGACATGTCTTGATAAGTTTGTTGCACATTGCCCAACGTCCACCAAGGATTTTCATATTGCAAACGTTCTATTCGTTTGGAAGTTGGAATAACGGTATCGAAACTCATAATAGTTCTTATTTTTACACAAATGTAATAATAAGTGTTTAAAATTTATCTTATTTTTACAAAAATGTTATTTTAAGAAGAAAATGGATTGAGAGAATAGTTATTTTTACGTACCCTTAATAAGCCAGTCAAGATAGGATTCAATAGTGTTCTTATTTTGTTTAGGTTTACCTGCAGCATCATTCCAATGCCAATCATAATATGCAGAAACAATTACCAAACAACGATTGTTAATTGATGGAGCAGACGAAAATTTATTCTTTTTGACCAGACAAACAGTTCAAACGCGTAAGGAATCGCCCACGTGCGCAGCGAAATGCTGCTCCCGCGGGAATTCAATAGGTCATTCTAAATCAATTATTATTTTTAGGGTTTTTTCTTAACTGGGACACAGTTTGGTACTTTTTTTTGATTTTTGATTTTCATTCCCACTTTTTCATACCCGTCCCAACAAGGATCATCAGATTGTTTATTGGTATCTTCTTGTTTGGGTTTTTTCTTTTCAGCCATAATTTCTCAATTATTAAATCACTATCATATATCAAATGGTTGCGGCATCAATTACAAAACGATAGCGCGCTTCTTTGTTAATTACTTTTTCCCAAGCATTATTTATTTCGGTCGCCTTGATGATTTGTATTTGTGGATAAATTTTATGTGCTGCACAATAATCCATTACCTCTTGTGTTTCGGGAATGCCACCGATTAAAGACGCATTAAAATTAACACGGTTAAAAATCATATTGGTAGCGTTGATGTCTAATGCCCCGTTTATTGGAATCCCAACTTGTGTAAAAAAGCCATAAGGTTTTACGCAATCTATATAATTGGTCATTTCATAGGCATAAGGAACGGTAGAAATCATGAAATCAAGTTTGCCTTTCCAATGTTTTAAATCTTCTGCCGCGTTTACAACAATTATCGCTGTGGCACCAAAACCTTTGATGTCATTTACTTTGGCAGGTGAAGTGGTAAAAGCATAAACTTCTGCCCCTTTTGAAACAGCCAATTTAATGGCCATATGTCCTAAGCCCCCGATGCCTACTACACCAATCTTATCGCCTTTTTTGAATTTCATTTTCATCAATGGCGAATAAGTAGTAATGCCTGCACAAAGCAATGGTGCTGCAAATTGCAATTCGATATTTGCAGGAATTTTAATAGCAAAATGTTCCGCAACTACAATATTATTAGCATATCCACCTTGTGTTATCCCTGTTGGCGATGAAGCTTCGGGAGTTCCATAGGTGCCTACCATGCCTGTTGTTTCGCAATGTTGCTCTTCTCCATTTTTACAACTTTCGCATTTCATGCAGCTATTGACCATA
>CALPKO020000309.1 GCA_943324165.2 Bdellovibrio sp. ZAP7
ATTAAAAACTATATTCATGAAAAAATTATTACTTTTATTATTAGTTGCCTTTTCTACTGCGGCAATAAATGCACAAGGAACAACTTATGCAAATGCAACAAATGTGGTTGCTGGTGCAACTGTTTCTGTAACATCGATGTTAGGTACATTACCAACAGTTGCTGTTTGTTACAACACCTACACGATGAACCAAGCGACCACACCGGTAGCAGCAAAGTGTAAATGGTTTAAATATACGCCAACGGTAAGTGGAATTATGACTGTTACCAGTGTATTAGATGTAAACCCGGTTGCAAGTGTTGATACTAGAGTTAGGGTAACAACTGGTGCTTCTGCTACAACATTAACTTGCGTCGCTTCAAATGATGATGTTGATGCGGCTGTAAACGATTACAGATCTCAAGTTACGGATGTTACTGTAACTGCAGGAACTACTTACTATATTCTGTGGGATAATTATTGGTCAGGGGGAGCTTTTTCATTCCAACTTTTATTTACACCACAAACTTGTTTTAAACCAACCGCTTTTACTTACTTAGCAGCACCAACTACAACAGAAGTTTCATTTGGTTGGACTGCTCCTGTAAGCGGAACTCCGACAGGCTATGAAATAGAATACGGTGAAACTTCTTTTGCACAAGGTTCAGGAACAACAGTTAATGTTGTAGATCCAACTGTAACATTATCAGGGTTAACTGCTAGTTCTGTTTATGATTTTTACATCCGTACAAATTGTGGAGCAGGTGATTATAGTGTTTGGGTTGGTCCAATATCTTTTAATACGCAATTTGAAGATGCAACTGTACCGTACGAAACAAGTTTTGAAGCATCTAGTTATCCGTTTATCGGCTGGTCAAATGTTACTACCACTGGTGGTGCTTGGCAAGTTTATCCTGGTACTGCAGGGAGTGCTCTAGTGCAAGATGGCTTAAATGCTGCTTTTGTAGTATCAAGTGCCACAGCTGCTACTGATAGTTGGATTTTTTCAAGAGGGATTATGTTAACTGCCGGATCTCCCGTAACTGTTTCTTATTATGTTCGGAATTATGTTGAAACATCAACAAATACAGCAAGTTATGATTTAAAAGCTGGATTTACTAAAGATGTTGCGGGCATGACAATACCGGTAGCCTCTGAAACTGGATTGGCAAACGTTGCTTATGAAATGAAATCATATTCTTTCACACCAGCTGAAACAAATACTTACTATTTAGGTTTCAATGCTTTAAATGCAATCAATGCTGCAGGAACGCACGCGTTTTTCTTAGATAATTTGTTTGTAGATCAAGTATTATCAGTTAAAGGTGTTGATGCTTCTAATTTTACAGTTTACCCAAATCCTGCTAATAATATTTTGAATGTTTCAAACAAAGCAAACGATTTGATTAACAACATACAAATTAAAGATTTAACTGGAAAAACAGTTAAAGAAAGTAATTTTATTGCACAGTCAACAATCCAAATGAATATCGCAGATATCGCTGCTGGTGTTTACATGATGACCATCAATACAGAACAAGGTTCAATTACAAAGAAAATTGTAAAAAACTAAAAGTTCTAAAATAGATTTAGAAAAAACTCCTTAAGCAATTAAGGAGTTTTTTTATAAAAATTTTGAAGATAACGCTGGCGTTGGCAAAAGACAATTTTCTTGCTTGCCATACCATTTGTAACGGTTTTTAGCGACATAATCATACAACGAATTCCTTATACCAGAGGGAATAATTCTAAAAATGGTACCGAATGTAAATACTCCACCTAAACTTTTTGCAATTTCTAATGCAGCACTTGATTTGGAATAATAAGCTTTTCCTGGCTCATACAAAATGATACTGTCAATGTTCTTATTATTGATTCCGATGTATTCTAAAAGCTCAACTCCTAATTCAGATTGTAACGCAACAAATCTGAAAACATCTTTAGTATCATACTTTATAACATATTGAACAGCATAGTTGCATAAATTGCAAACGCCATCAAAAAGGATTATTTTTTTATTTATAGGTAATTTGTTTTGCACTACGAAATGATTTGGATTTATGGATTACAAAGGTAAAAATATAAATCTTCCAATTTTATTAAATTGTATTAAACATAAAAAAAGCGCAAAGAAAAACTTAAAAATAGGATTTAATGCTAATTCTTGCATTCTTGAAATTTTTAGAAAGTTGAATATCAATTGTCTTATTATTAATGAATTAAAAAACAAACAACTGCTAGTTACTAATTTGTTGATTTTATATCAATAAATGTTAACATTTTGTTCGTTATTTTATGATTACATTTGAGAAATTTTAGATTTCTTATGAAAAAATTATATTTTACTTTGTTAACAGCATTTTTCACCACTTTGTCATTTTCACAAATAGCTGTTATCAACGAGTTTGATACTGACACTCCTGGGACAGATGTAAAAGAATTCATTGAAATTAAAACGGCTACACCAAATTTTTCGATGAATGGCTATGTGTTGGTTTTTTTTAACGGAAGTGATGCCAAAAGTTATTTAAGATATGATTTAGACGCTTACACATCAGACAATAATGGACTTTTGACCATCGGAAACAATGCAGTATCGCCATTGCCGGATTATAATTTACCAGACAACACACTTCAAAACGGTCCAGATGGTGTAGCAATTTATTTAGGAAATGGAAGTAATTTTCCAACAGGGACTTTGGCTTCTACAACCAATTTGGAGAGTGCCTTGGTATATGACACTAACGATGTTGATGCAACAATTTTAATGACAGCACTTGGCGTAACTGTTCAATACAACGAAAATCAAAATGGAAATGGACCTACAGAGTCAATCCAAAGAAAAGCAGATGGAACTTACGAAATAAAAGCGCCAACTCCTGGTGCCAATAATGATGGAAGTGGTCAAGTATTTAATGGTATTTCATTTTCTATAACTCCGACGGTTTTGACAGAAGGGGACAATTTTACCATCACATTTACAACTCAAACACCTGTAATTAGCGACTTAAGTTTTTCATATTCGCTCATAAACGAATCATTTAATGCAGCTGATTTCGCTGGAAGTTTGTCTGTTGTAATTCCAAATGGAAGTTCATCTGTAACCAAAACAATCTCTTTAGTTGATGATGCAATTAATGAAG
>CALPKO020000310.1 GCA_943324165.2 Bdellovibrio sp. ZAP7
AAGCGTGTTCTCCAACGGCATTTCGGTTGCCTTCAGGGGCAGCAATTAAAGTTATGTTTTTAGCTTTTGCATAGTCGCAATCAATACTTTCTAAACCGGCACCAACCCTTGCGATAAATTGTAGATTGACCGCTTTGTCAAGAAAAGTTTTATCAATTTTAAAGCGGCTGCGGATTACAATTCCATGATAGCGCTGTATTTTTTCTTCTATTGCTGATTTAGAAGCCGTGAAATCTTCGTGGTTGGTGAATCCAAAATTCTGCAATTCTTCCATCAAAACCGGATGATTGCTATCGATATGAAGAATTTTTATAGATTGGTTTTGCATGTTTTCAAACAGTATATAATTAATTCAAAAGTAAGGATTAAAATGCAAAACCTTAAACTTCAAAACACATTAAATCCATCCAATTAATTAGTGTTTTTTAACAAAATAATTTTATAGAACACCATCTGTTACAAAATAGAACGATAAATTAACCAAAAACAATCAAGTTGATAAAATTTATAAATAATTTTATTTGAAAATTATTGATTTTATATTTTAAAAAATTATCTTTGCACTCGGAAAAATAGAGGTTTTAATTCTATTATGTCCTAAACCTAAATAGCTATTTAATAAACACATAAGTAATGTCAAAAGTAATAGGAAAAGTTGCTCAAATCATTGGTCCAGTTGTGGACGTAGTTTTCAACGGTAAAGATGTTGAACTTCCAAAAATTTATGATTCGTTAGAAATCACGAAAAAAGACGGAACATTATTGGTTCTCGAAGTACAATCTCACATTGGAGAAAACACCGTTCGTACAATTTCCATGGATTCAACAGATGGATTAAGTCGTGGCTATGAAGTAGTTGGAACAGGAAACCCAATTAAAATGCCAATTGGTCCAGATGTTTATGGAAGATTATTCAATGTAATTGGTGATGCAATTGATGGTTTAGGAGAATTGCCAAAAACTGGTGAAAACGGAATGTCTATTCACCGTCAAGCTCCAAAATTTGAAGATTTATCAACTTCATCGGAAGTTTTATTTACAGGAATTAAAGTAATCGATTTGATTGAACCCTACTCAAAAGGTGGAAAAATTGGATTGTTTGGTGGAGCCGGAGTTGGTAAAACAGTATTGATTCAAGAATTAATCAACAATATCGCAAAAGGACACGGTGGACTTTCAGTATTCGCAGGAGTAGGAGAAAGAACCCGTGAAGGAAACGATTTATTGCGCGAGATGTTAGAATCTGGCATTATAAAATATGGAGATGCTTTTATGCACTCTATGGAAGAAGGCGGATGGGATTTATCTAAAGTAGATATGATGGGAATGAGAGAGTCAAAAGCTACTTTCGTTTTCGGTCAAATGAACGAACCACCAGGAGCAAGAGCCCGTGTGGCATTATCAGGGCTTTCAATTGCAGAATATTTCCGTGATGGAGCAGGTTCAGATCAAGGAAAAGACGTACTTTTCTTCGTTGATAATATTTTCCGTTTTACTCAAGCAGGTTCTGAAGTTTCGGCGCTTTTAGGTCGTATGCCATCTGCGGTAGGTTATCAACCAACTTTAGCAACCGAAATGGGAGCTATGCAAGAAAGAATTACATCAACAAATAAGGGATCTATTACCTCTGTTCAAGCGGTTTACGTTCCTGCGGATGATTTAACTGACCCAGCGCCAGCAACAACATTTGCTCACTTAGATGCAACAACAGTATTGTCGCGTAAAATTGCTGAATTAGGTATTTACCCAGCGGTTGACCCGTTAGATTCGACTTCTAGAATTTTAACACCACAAATTTTAGGTAATGCTCATTACGACTGTGCCCAAAGAGTGAAAGAAATTCTTCAGAAATACAAACAATTACAAGACATTATTGCCATTTTAGGAATGGAAGAATTATCTGAAGAAGATAAATTATCAGTTTCTAGAGCAAGACGTGTACAAAGATTCTTGTCTCAACCATTCCACGTTGCAGAACAATTTACAGGAATTCCTGGAGTTTTAGTTGACATTAAAGATACCATCAAAGGATTTAACATGATTATTGATGGAGAATTAGATCACCTTCCAGAAGCAGCCTTCAACCTTAAAGGAACAATTGAAGATGCCATCGAAGCAGGAGAAAAAATGTTAGCGGAGGCATAAAAAAGTAGTCAGTTTTCAGTTTTCAGTTTTCAAACTGCCAACTGCAACTGCGACTGTAAACTAAAAAATATGACATTAGAAATAGTATCGCCAGAAAGCAAATTATATTCAGGAGAAGTTACATCAGTAACCATTCCTGGAGTGGACGGAAGTTTTCAAATTTTGAACCACCATGCGCCAATAGTTTCTATTTTAACTAAAGGTGAAATTAAAATCGCTTCAAATAATTTTAATTTCTCTAAAGAGGCAGAAGCAAAATTTGTAAAAGGTAATGATCAAAAATTCAATCTTTTTATTAATTCTGGCACTTTAGAAATGAAAGACAACAAAATCATCATTTTAGTAGACTAAAATTAAGATAAATTCCAAATAAAAAATCCCAATTCTAATTTTTGAATTGGGATTTTTTTATTCCAAAAAATGAATATTCGAATTGAAAAAAATTTAAGCTAACGCTTGATTTAAGTCGGCAATCAAATCTTCAATGTCTTCAACGCCAACACTCAAACGAACCAAATCGTCAGTAATTCCTATTTCTTTTCTTTTTTCTTCCGGAATCGAAGCATGAGTCATCAACGCAGGATGATTGGCCAAAGACTCAACTCCGCCTAAAGATTCTGCTAAAGTAAATACTTTCAATTGCTCTAAAAACGAAATAGCATCTTCTTTTTTACCAGACCTAAAAGTAAAAGAAACCATTCCTCCAAAGCCTTTCATTTGCTTTTTTGCAATTTCATGGTGCGGATGATTGGGCAAACCTGGGTAATAAACCGTATTAATTTTCGGATGATTTTCAAGAAATGCAACCACTTTCTCTCCATTTTCACAATGTCTTTGCACGCGCAAATGCAGTGTTTTTATCCCTCTCAAAACCAAAAAGGCATCCATTGGACCAAGCGTCGCACCAGTGGCAAACTGTTGAAAATGCAATTGTTCGCCTAATTGTTCATCTTTAACAATCAATGCGCCAG
>CALPKO020000311.1 GCA_943324165.2 Bdellovibrio sp. ZAP7
AAAAAGGATATTCGACCTCCTGTCCAATTGCCTTTAAATTGAATTGCAGGATTAGAATAAACAAAAATAAAGGAATCAAGTTTACTGATTTTTTAAAACTCATAACATTATTATTTAAAATCATCGATTTTACCCTATTTTAGCTAGAATCCATTTACGTGCTGGCTTTTATTTTTATATATAGCAGCTATTATTCTTTTATTATTTTCTTGGTTAATACGCGTTGCTTCTCTTTAAGAAATACAATAAAATAAATCACTTTCTCTAAATTTATTAAAATAAGTGAATTGTTTTTAGGTTTATTGACGTTTAAAACCACTTGCCCTTTTGAATTATAGACAATGATTTCATCAGATATAATACTTTTATTCCAATTAACAATAGAAGATGTTGGGTTTGGATAAACTAATGTTTCAGAATCATCAGAACTATAATTAATGATATTTAAAGAATTTGCGCGCGTAATATCCACCTCGACACCGTGAAAGATATCATCAATGTTATCTGTATTTACCAACATAAAATCCGAACCTAAAACTCCATTTTGGTTAATAATTGGATTTTGTATTGTTACGTTAGTTGTTTTCCATTGATTATCACCTATTCCTACTACATTTAAGGCAGTCTGTAACCCAGATGAATTATAATATTTTAGTGCCCAAGTCGAATTTTGATTTTTATCGAGCCATGTAATTTTAAATGTTAAACTGGCTGGACTTGAAAGGGTAAAAACATCGGAATGAAATTTAAAATACATTGTATTTTTGCCACTACTGTTTTGAAAAGATCGTGCAAATCGATCGTATTTTGATGAACTTGAATTGATAATGCCCCGCACTCTGAAAAGACCGATTGATGTTAAATCTGGATTTATTTGAGTTATCCATCTTTCGTAATTTCCTTCTTCGATATTCCAACCTGCATCATTATAACCCGTTTGACTATCACGTTGATAAACTTGTCCTTGCGTTGCTGCATAAACATCATTCATTTGAGCACCGCGGCTTGCATAGGCATTGCAAATGGCTATATATCGAGACTGATTTTGCTTATTGGCTTGACCATAAATATTTTCTGGAAATTTATTAGTATTTTGAGAATTTAATCCTTCATGAAAAATAGAATAGGCAGCATCTGCAGTACTTGGATAAACTTGTTTAGAATATTTATTAAACATCTTAAAAACGTCATTTAATTCTGGTCTTGATTGCGCTTCTTGTAAAGCACTTTGTGTCACGAGCCAAACGGAAAGACCAGTATTTAGCCCGCTCAATGCGCCCCAATAAAAACCTAACGGAACATTAATTTGGTAATATGGTTTTGTCCAAGTCTGATCCATTTCGGCGGCAGAAAACAAATGTAATCCTTGGGGATTTACAAGAAAAGGTGTCCAGGTAGTTTTAAAATCCAACTCGTAAGAAAGATGATGTCCTCTTGCGTATGCTCCTCCTTTTGTTCCAAATCCAAAAGTAACATTATTTGTAACCCATTGCCATTCTGCAGGTTCGTCTACAGGATCAATATTATTAAACAGAAGTCCAATCTGGGTGCTGGTATTGCCTGTGTTGAATGCTAATCTAAATTTCTCGAATACTTCTAAACGAAATGCCCGCCATTGATTATCGGAAATAGTATAGGAAGAATTTAGCGGTGTTCCCTTATAAGCAACTTCATCACCTGTGCATCCAGTTTTTACTTGAACATAGGCAATTTGATTGAATAGATTTGTTGGTAGTAATCGTAAGAAATTGCCAAATTTTCCTATCATATTGAAATAATACGTTTTATAATCGGCATCTAAATAATAAGGATATTTTGTCCAATTTGGATGTTGCGTATCATTAGTAATCACGCTAGGCACTCCATTAGCGTATACCCACGCTGGGGCATCTGGACCAACTCCTACGCTTATGTTAACCATCTGATTGTTGTTGAAGGCAGTTTGTAATATCGTTTGAATTTCAGACCAATCGTATTGAATTGAGTTATTTGCTTGCACATCCTCCCAGTTTACATCTGCACTTATTCCTTTCAAATAGTTGTAATCAGTATTAACTGAAATGTCATATGCATTTGATCTGTCCCAAACGCCATAGGAATTAACTGGCAAAATTGTACTTTGAGCATGCACAGAAATCTGCCATACTATGAATGTAATTATATTTAATAAATCGTTTTTAAATTGTTTTTTCATTTAGATATAATTTTTAGTCAAACTATTTGGGACAATATAGACGCTATGATTGCAGGCAACAATGAGATTACATTAATAGACATAAAAACCTCTTTTCATATAGTTTTAAACTGTTTCACTGTGATTTTGAATCGAACTTATTCTTCCTCATTCTTTTTCTTGCCTTTGGTCATCCTTTTTTTGTCTTCACCTGAAAGTTTGTTATTGGGTGAATTAGGTTCATTGTGATTTGGAAGGTGTTTTTGAAAACCTTCAATGATTTCTTTGTAATTATGATTTGAAGCCAGATTGTTATGTTCCAATAAGTCGATGGAGTGGTCATAGAGTTCTTCGGCTCCATTAGCCCTTCCTCCGTAAGAAGTATAACGATAGCGCCCGTCAGTAAGGGAATGATTTTTATACTGATAGGTTGTTAAAGTAGGAGTATTCCACCTCATCTTCGGATTTTTTAGTAACTGTGCAAAACTGATTCCTTCGTTGTCTGCGTTTTTCGGAAGTCCACAAAGTTCTATAAGTGTAGGATACATATCCAATAAATTAACCACTCCATCTGTTTTTGCATTTGGTGCTGTAACTCCCGGCACACTAACAATTAATGGTACACGTGCAGATTCCTCCCAAAGGTCCGTTTTGCCATATTTCATCTTTTCTGAAAGATGCCAACCATGATCTCCCCAAATCATCACGATAGTATTATCGGCATATTTACTTTTTTCTAGTGCATCAAACAAAACTCCAAGACAGTAATCTACATAACTAATATTGGCCATATAAGCGCGTTGAGCATCTTTATGTAAGTTGGCTTTGTCCGTTAACTCAAAACGTTCATCTGGTTTAATTAATTGATTTCCATTTTGGTCTACAATATCCTTGAGATCGTCCATTTTAAGGGCAATAGGTACTACTTTATCCAAAGG
>CALPKO020000312.1 GCA_943324165.2 Bdellovibrio sp. ZAP7
AACTTATAACTTCTAAAACTCTAAAATAATTTTTTACTATATTTGTCATAAATGTTGGTTTGTTTGGCGACTTCAAGATACTGAATTTCAGTATCTTGACCAACATTTAAGCAATATTTTTTACTTCAAATAATTACACCCAACGGGTTATTTTAATAGATATTTAAAAATGCAACGAGCTTAAAGTTTGCAAGTCCAAATCGTTTTGATGCCTTTAAGAATATTGTTAATTTTGCGAAGTTAATTTCTTAATCTTATGAATATCATTACAGCATCTATTAAAATTATTAAAAATCAAATTTAGGCATAGAAATTAAATAGAAATGTTATACATTTGCAGTTCCTCATTTGACATAATTTTAGTGTAAAATTATCTAATAGCGATCTCCATAAAGCTATTTTTTTTAAATTAATTTTGTTTTTGTTAATGTCAATAGTTAAAAAAAAATTAGTCCGTATAACTACCATTCCATTGTCAATTGATAAATTGTTAGAGGGTCAGCTTTCTTATATGAATACTTTTTACGACATAACAGCAGTTTCATCTGAAATCGAATATTTAAAAAGATGTGCCATAGCTGAAAATGTAAAGTTTCATCATCTTGAAATGACACGGAAAATAACTCCATTAAAAGATTTAATTGCATTAATCAAGTTGTTTATATACCTAAAAAATGAAAAACCAGAAATGGTTCATTCTCATACGCCAAAAGCGGGAATGCTTGCGATGATAGCCGCAAAACTTGCTGGTGTGCCTCTTCGACTGCATACTGTTGGCGGAATGCCTCTTATGGAAAGCAAAGGTGTGAAAAGAAAAATATTGAAAGGTGTTGAAAAATTAACATATGCTTGTTCAACAACAGTTTATCCTAATTCAAATGGTCTCTATAATTTTATTATAGAAAATAAGCTAACTTCTCAAAAGAAACTAAAAGTTATTGCAAATGGAAGTACAAACGGAATAAATACAAACTATTTTTCTGTTAATCAAATTTCCGAAGAGTTTAAGCAATCCTTAAAAGATGATTTAAAAATACACGAAAGCAATTTTATTTTCGTTTTTGTTGGTAGGATTGTTGGTGACAAAGGCATTAATGAATTAATTCAAGCATTTAAAAAAATTATTTATAACGACTTAAACATTAAATTGCTTTTAGTTGGAGAAGAAGAAAATGCAATTGACCCATTAAATAAAGAAACGCAACAAGAATTATCTAAAAATACAAATATCATCAAGGTTGGGTGGCAAAAAGACATTCGTCCTTATCTAGCAATAAGCGATGTTTTAATTTTACCAACTTATCGCGAAGGATTCCCAAACGTTGTTATGCAAGCAGGCGCAATGGGCTTACCTTCAATCGTAACCGATATTAACGGTTGCAACGAAATAATAGAAAATGGAAAAAATGGTATTATAATTCCTGTCAAAAATGTAATTGCAATTGAAGAAGCTGTTTTTAAAATAAAAGACGACAAAATTTTCTTTAATAATTTGAAGAAAAACGCAAGAGAAATGATAACTTCTAGATACGAACAGCAATTGGTTTGGAGTGCTATTTTAGCAGAATATAAATATTTAGAACTTCAATCAACTAAATCATAAATCGAAAATGGATAGTAGAAAAAATTTTATTTTCGGTTGTAGTGGGCACGGAAAAGTAATAGCAGAATTAGCAGAAATGTTAAATTTAAAGATTGAAGCGTTTTTAGACGACAGTCCTAAAGGGAAACATTTTGGTACAATTCCTATTTATAATACGACCGAAAAATTAAGCTTCGATGCAAACAGTTCGCTTATTATCGGAGTTGGAAACAACAAAATAAGAAAAATGTTGAGCGCAAGATTTGATTATTTTAAATTATTTACATTGATTCACAAAAGCGCCATTATTTCAACATCAGCAAAAATTGAAAATGGTACAGTGGTAATGGCAAATGTAATTGTAAATGCAGAGGCTCAAATAGGACAACATGTCATTTTAAATTCCGCATCAATAATAGAACACAACTGCATAATAGGAGATTTTGTGCACGTTTCGCCAGGTGTCACATTATCCGGTAACATTATTATTGGTGAAGGAACCCATATTGGCTCAGGATCTACAGTAATTCCTGGTATAAAAATAGGAAAATGGTGTACCATAGGAGCTGGAACAGTTGTGCTAAAAGATGTTCCCGATGGTGCAACTGTTGTCGGAAATCCTGGTAGAGTTATAAAATCAAGTAACAATTATGACATATTAGAGTATGAAAAAAATGTCAATCTGAAATAATTTGATTTTCTTAAAATAATTTTTAATGAAAAGTAAAATTCACAAAAACACCTCTAGTTGACATTGATTGAATATTGCTTGTCCATGGACTATCTGGATCCTTATCCCGAATTAATTCATCGTTTAGACTAAAAACACCGCGCAGAGATGGTGAAAATTTAAAGTACTCAAAATAAACATCAATACCAATACCAACTTCATAAAAATTAGTCCACTTACGCATTCTAAAAATATTGTTTTTATTGTCGTCTATTACTTTGTCGTTGCTTGACAAGTTTAAAGCCGTTCCGACACCGCCTAACAAATAAGGTCGGATGTTACCAATTCTTTCAGAAGAAAATTTTACCAGTAACGGAAAGTGAATGTAAGTAGATTTTACTTCTCGAAGCGCTTCAAATTGTTTTGTAAAACCAGGAAAAGTTAGATTTCTTTGGTTAAAATATAAGCCAGGTTCAAACCGGAGATTAAAAGAATTGTTTAGTCTCACATTTCCAACCAAGCCCACATTAAATCCGGTGGTTGTCTTTACTTCAACATCTTTACCAACTGTTCGATATTGAAATTTAAAATCATAAGAATTAAACCCTAAAAAATAGCCCCAATGTAACTTTTGTTCATCAAAGTTTTCGAGGTTTATTATTGGATCTCTCCTAAATTGCGCAAAACAATTAAGCGAGCAAACGATTAAAAAAAGTAAACTATATTTTTTCATTATTGTTTTTTCGTTGCCATGTAAATAGTCGCAACACCAAATGTTTGTGGTGATGACTTTACCTCTATAAACCCAACTTTTCGTAAAATATTGTTCAACGCCTCGCCAAAAGGAAAAACAGAAGCT
>CALPKO020000313.1 GCA_943324165.2 Bdellovibrio sp. ZAP7
AGTATAAAATGCTTCTCCCTGCTTGTATCGGGCGGTTTTATTGTAGTTTGCGCCGGTTGGCTTAAGGTGTTTTACTTTCAAATTTTCATCTGTAACTACTTTCCAGCCATAATATTTAGCCAACAATTCGTCGACCGTATCCCAGCCCATAGCAGGTTTTAGCCCGCCAATATCCTCAAAACAAGCCTTGCGGAAGGCTTTGAATGCACCTCGAATGTGGTCTTTGTCGGTGAGATTTTCTAAAATCCAATCGTTGTTTTTTTCGATATACGCAAAACCACCCGCCATTCCAATTGAATTGTCCGATTGAAAAATGGATAATATGGTTTCAAAATAATTATCAGGCAATATTAAATCCGCATCTAGCTTTACGATGATATCAAAATCTTCATCAACAGTTTCAAAACCTTTTTGAAAGGCACGAATGACTTTGCTTCCTGGCAAATGAATGGCTTCAGAAGTTGTGTTGACAAAACTGATGATGCTATGTTTTGCGGCAAAATCTTCTAAAATTGAAGCAGTTTCATCGGTAGAATTGTCATTAACGACCACTATTTTAGAAGGCAAAACAGTTTGAGAAAGCAGCGAATTTAAAGTTAAAGCAATAAATTGTGCTTCATTATGCGCCGGAATTATGATGTAATATTTCATTTTTATTAGGAAGTCGAGTGCAAATATCTTTATTTTTGTTGTCATTTAGAAATTAAAATAATTTGAAAAATAATATTGCGGTCATTATTGTCACCTTTAATGGAGAAAAATGGATACAAAAGTGTTTAGATTCAATTTTAAACGCAGATTGTAAACTGCAAATATTTGTTGTTGACAATGCTTCAACTGACGGCACCATCAAATTAATAGGGGATTTTACGACAATTCAAGTAATTGAGAGTAAAATAAATCTCGGTTTTGGAAAAGCGAATAATCTGGCTGTTAAAAGAGCGATGGAAGCTGGATTTGAAACTTTCTTTTTATTGAACCAAGACACTTGGGTTTTTGAGCATACCATTTCAAATTTAGTGCAGAAAATGAATGAAAATCCAAATTATGGCATTTTAAGCCCGTTGCATTATAGCGGAAATGGCATTGATTTGGATAGTAATTTTGAGAAATATTACAATAATCAAGCTACGATTAACTCAAATATCAAAAATACGGACTTCGTGAATGCTGCAGCATGGCTAGTTTCAAAAAAGTGTTTTGAAAAAGTAGGTTTGTTTGATCCTGTCTTTAGTCATTATGGTGAAGATAGAAATTTTTGTAACCGGGTTTTATACCATAATTTTGAAATTGGAATTGTAGATAATGCGAAGATTTGCCATGATAGAATTGTCAAAAGAAGTTTCGAAAAGGACATTTTACAATCGAAATATTTAATTTTAAATAATTTAATTGACATTAATCATCCTTTATTATCCAGCATATTAAATAGTTTTAAGCAGGTTTTTGGCTTGCCAAAGTTTTTTTTTAAAGAATATAAGTTTAAAAAATCATCGTTGTTTTTTTATGAACTACTAATTTATTTTTTTGGGACATTGGTCAATCTAAGTCAAATAATGGCAACCAGAAAAACATCAAAAAGAGGAACAAACGGAGTCGAATAATGCAAAATAAAAACACCCAAAAACAAGCCTTTTTTTTCACCATAATTAATTATGTGGGTATTTTAATTGGAATTGTTTCAACGCTGTTTATTTATCCCAAAAACAAGGAAATGCTCGGTGTTTTTCGCTATGTCGAATCTATTGCGCAAATTTTATTTCCGGTTTTATTGCTTGGCGCATCGCAATCGTTGATTAATTTTTATCCCAAACTAAATGAAAGTCACCAAAGAAAACTATTCAATTATAGTGTTTTTTCCATTTTTTTAATCAGCGGAATTGCCTTAATTATTTTACTTTTAGCTTCTAATTTTTCTTTCTTAAAAGGAATGAAATACGTTTATTTTGCTTTTCCAATAGCAGTTTTTCTTGCTTTGATTGAACTTTTTAAGAAACAAGCTACCATTATTCAAAAAATTGCGATTCCAACATTTTTCGATAATATTTTACCAAAAATCGCACTTCCGCTGCTTTTTATTTTGGTATTACAACAAGTACTTTCTACCAGCCAATCCTTGTTTTTCTTTATTTTATCTTACGGATTGATTTTGATTTTGATTACTTGGTAATTATTTTATCACCTTAGGCCAAAAATTGATTTTGACTTCAAAAGTTTATTTGTCAACATCTCAAAGAAAGAATACTATCGGTTTTCTGCATTTGCTTTTGCAGGAAGTTTGGGTTCTGTTTTTGCTTTTCGGATTGATGCCATTATGATTAAAAGTTTTTTTTCACTCGAATCGGTAGGAACTTTTAGTATTGGCGTGACTTTGGCTTCTGCAATTGCAATTCCTGCAACGGGAATTTTCTCGCTTTATGCACCAATAATTTCTGATTTTCTAAAAAATAATCAGCTTGAAGCATTAAACAAAAAATACAAAGAAACGGCGAAATTGTTGTTTTTCATTGGTGCCATTTTGTACAGTTGCATATTTTTAGGAATAGAAAATTTATTTCAAATGCTTCCAACGCATGAAAATTTGATGGCATCAGTACCAATTATTTTAATATTAGGATTTAATGTTTTGATCAATATGGGAACCGGATTTAATGGCGAAATCATAACTTATTCCAAGTTTTACAGATTTAATTTGATTGCCATTGCACTTTTAGTGATTTTGAATGTAACTTTGAATTTGGTTTTCATTTTGGTTTTCAACCTCGGAATTGAAGCTGTCGCTTATGCATCTCTCCTTTCCATGTTGGCTTTTAATTTGTCTAAACTTTGGTTTATATACCGAAAATTTAAACTTTTTCCGTTTGACAAATCGTTTTTGAAATTGGTTTTGGTTTTCAGTTCTGTTTTATTGATTTGTTACTTTTTACCTAATTTGAATAATACTATTCAGGATTTAGTTATCAAGATTTCAATTTGTTTGGTACTCAATTTATTCATTGTTTATAAATTAAAATTGGTTTATTCATTTAACTTTTGGCTTGATAAAATCAAAAAATAAATGAAATTTACCAAATGCATTTGTTTGGATTTTCAGGTTGTATTTTTCGA
>CALPKO020000314.1 GCA_943324165.2 Bdellovibrio sp. ZAP7
ATTGTTTACCCACAAATTTGGTATAAACTGCTAATTCAATATTTTTTGTAGGCCGAAACGAAATGACATTTCCTGCAACAACAGATGGCGAATAAGCTATGTTGGTGTTACCTAGTTTTGTTAAGTTTGTGCCATTATCCAATACAAAATCTTTGTTTTTATTTTCGCTAATAGTGCAATTTGGTTGCAAGCTCCATTGTTCTGTTAATTTAAAAGTACCGTCCAACTCTACACCTAATCTGTAGCTTTCACCAACATTTTTTCGGATTGGATTACCAACATCGTCTAAAGCTCCCGTTAAGATCAGTTGATTTTTGTAGAACATATAAAATCCATTGATATTCAATTGTGCTTTGTCCGATTTAAATCTCCATCCCAATTCAAAATCGTCTAATTTTTCTGGTTTTGGATTACCATTTTTGTAGTCCGTTCGGTTTGGTTCGCGGTTTGCTCTAGCATAAGAAAAAAATAAATCTTGTCGTTTATCCAAACTGTAAGTCAAACCCGCTTTTGGATTGAAGAAATTGAATTCATCTTTAACTACAGTACTTTGAACGCCATCTGCTTTGTATTTTACCAATCTATACTGCAAATCGCCATATAAACTCAGTTCATTTGTCAGTTGATAATTGATTTTTGAATAGACATTAAGGTCTAATTTATTTCCGAAATTGTCATAATAATGATTTGAATTCTGAGATTGCGAAGCAAATTGTGCCCAAATGATTTGCCCGAAATGCTTCCCGTTATAGTTATTTGCCGAACCTCCAAAAATCAAATCTGTTTTGTCTTTTTTGTAATTCGCAGAAAAAGTGGTACCATAAAAATCGTTGTCTAGCCATTTTCTGGTAATCAAATTTGTTTCAGCAATGGTCGTGGTTTCGATAACAATTGGTATAAGTCCATAATCTGAAAAAGCTTGTTTTTCTTGAAATTCTTCGTAATAACCTTTCCCTTTTGTGTAATGAAAAGCCAAATTGGTGTTCCAAAATGCATTTAATTTTTCATTCCAATGCAGCTGATAATGGTCTTGTTGGTAATTATCTGTTTGATTGTCATAAAATTGTGTATTGCCATTTTCATCGGTGTACATTCCTGCCGGATTAAACCTTCTGTTGCTGCCTAAGGTAGCTGCGTCAATGCCATACCAAGCTTGATACGTTTTTTCTTTGCCACCAAAAACTAAACCTTTAATTAAAGTCGTTTTTCCAACGTAAGTTCCTTGCAAAAAATAGGATTTTAAATCTGAGGATGCCCTGTCTACGTAACCATCAGAATGAATATTAGATAATCTTCCCGAAATTTCAAAGCCATTGTTCAACAAACCGGTACTGAATTTCACCGTGTTTTTTCTTGAATTAAAACTTCCGAAAGTATTGGCGATTTCTGCGCTACTTTCTTTAGAAAAATGGTCTGTCAGCATGTTTAAACTCGCACCAAAAGCACTTCCGCCGTTAGTTGAAGTACCTACACCACGTTGCAATTGAACACTTTGAAGCGATGAAGCAAAATCGGGTATATTGACAAAAAAAGTAGCTTGACTTTCGGAATCATTGTATGGAATTCCGTTTACAGTAACGTTGACCCGCGAAGCATCGCTACCACGCACGCGAATGCCCGAATAGCCAAAACCATTTCCAGCGTCGGAAGTGGTTACGACCGAAGGCATAAAATTGAGTAAAAGCGGAATGTCTTGGCCCAAATTGCGCTTTTGAATTTCCTCTTTGCTCAAATTGCTAAAGCTGACAGGTGTTTTAGTATTCACTCGTATAGCAGAAACCAAAACATCGTCTAGTTGATTGACTTTTGTGGAATCTTGGACTTGTGAAAAGCTTAAAAAAGTAAAAAAAGAAAAGAAAATAGACACTAGTATTTTGTGTCGGAATACATTTTTGCAGTTGCTGCAAGTTGGAAATAAATTTTTCATTCGTAAATAAATTATACGAATAAAAGGGGGAATTATTCTTTGGTTAAATTAAAATTGATTGTTTCCTACCACCAACAACAGTGTGCACGCTATTGTTGGTCGTTATTTCCCTTGGCAACATTACTTGCCCAGGTTCTTTGGGTATAATCTCAGCTGTCAATCTGAATTTATTTCAGAAGCTAGCACCCCTTTGAGACGGTACAAAAGTATTTATTTTATTTGAAAAACCTATTGAATAAAGAAAAAATGATAAAATTTATTGATTATAACTAAACTGAAACAGATTGTTATCTAAAACTGTTGATGTTACTGACTAAAATTAGAGAGCCTACTGCCATTAAAGTCGTAATAGTACATCATCGGACCATTTTTGATCCAAATGGATTTCTCGGTTACTTTTACAAACTCGTTTCCGTTGGCATGTTAAGTTTTTCGTGATTTAAAAGTATAACAATTCGAGTTTGTTAATTTATATTTGTAAAAAAATAAGGAAAGTGAAACCGAAAATTTTATTGATTTACACAGGAGGCACCATCGGAATGATGAAGGATTTTGAGACTGGCGCACTCAAAGCTTTCAATTTTAGTAAATTGTTGCAGAAAATTCCAGAGCTCAAACAATTGGATTGCGAAATCGAAACCATTTCGTTCGAAAATCCAATTGATTCGTCGAATATGAATCCAGAAAAATGGATTAAAATTGCCGAAATGATTGAGCAAAATTATCTGGTTTTTGATGGTTTTGTGGTGCTGCATGGTTCGGATACAATGTCTTATACAGCTGCTGCATTGAGTTTTTTGTTAGAAAATTTGTCAAAACCCGTTATTTTTACAGGTTCTCAATTGCCCATTGGCGACTTGCGTACCGATGCCAAAGAGAATTTAATCACCGCCATTCAAATTGCGTCTTTGCAAGAAAAAGGCAAGTCAGTTATTGCCGAAGTGTGTCTTTATTTTGAATATAAATTGTACCGTGGCAACCGAACAACTAAAATAAACGCAGAGCATTTCAAGGCGTTTTCGTCGCCAAATTATCCTTTTTTGGTAGAATCTGGTGTGCATTTAAAAATCAATAACGACTTTATTTTAAACAAAAACAACAATCAAAATTTGATTGTTCGCAAGCATTTAAACACCAATGTTGTAATTTTAAAAATGTTTCCTGGCATAAGTGAAGCAGTA
>CALPKO020000315.1 GCA_943324165.2 Bdellovibrio sp. ZAP7
ATAGACAATTCGAGTGCTGTAAAAGGATTTGGCGTAAATGCAAAATTGGTTTACGACCAAAAAAAGCAAGAAGAGTTGTTGGATAACATCAATATTCTTTATGTTGCTTTGACCCGTGCCGAAGAGCAATTGTATGTTATATCTGATATGGTAAAAACGAATAAAGAAGGAGAATATCCTTATAATATGGCTTCTTTTTTCGTAAAATATTTAAATAATTTGCCAGAAATTACCTTTGATGAAAATATCTTGAGCTATGATTTCGGCATTCAAACCAGACTTTCTATTGGCGAAAAACACATCGACAAATCCAAAACAATTCCGTTAATAACTTCAGTTTTAGATCCAAAAAATATAAAAATTGCGCAGCGAGAAGCCTTAATGTGGGGAACGCAAAGACAAGATGCTATCGAATATGGTAATTTAATTCACGAAATATTGTCTTTTGTAACAACCAAAAAGGAGGTAAATTTGGCTATCGAAAAAGCATTAGAAAACGGCTTGATTCAGCAATTTCAAAAAGAGACAGTAAGCAAAACAATCAATGAAATAGTTCATCACCAAGATTTGTCTGATTTTTTTACCGATAATGATGTCGTTTTAAATGAACAAGTTATTATTCAAAAAACATCATCTATTGTAAAACCTGACAGAATAGTTTTGAAGCAAAACCAAACGGTTTATCTTTTAGATTATAAAACGGGAGCTCACCAATCAAAATATGAATTACAACTAGAAAATTACCAAAATGCCCTGGAAGAAATGGGCTTTAAGGTTGAAAAAAAAGCATTAGTGTACATTGGTGAAAAAACCAACGTTGTCAATTTTTAATCTTATTCAAATCTATTTATAAAAAACATAAAAACATGTACGGAAAAATCCAACAACATTTAGAAGCAGAATCAAAATCCATCGAAGAAAATGGCATTTTTAAATCAGAAAGAATAATTACTTCTGCGCAGGGAGCTGAAATTGTGGTAAACGGGAAAACAGTTTTGAATTTTTGTTCCAACAATTACCTTGGCCTTTCGTCGCATCCAGAAGTAATTCAAGCAGCAAAAGACACTTTGGATTCTCACGGATTTGGAATGTCTTCAGTGAGATTTATATGTGGAACGCAGGACATACATAAAACACTAGAAAAAAAGATAGCCGAATTTTACGGAACAGAAGACACAATTCTTTACGCCGCCGCATTTGATGCTAATGGGGGTGTTTTTGAACCTTTGTTGGGAGAGCAAGATTGTATCATTTCCGATAGTTTGAACCACGCTTCCATTATAGACGGAGTTAGATTGTGCAAAGCAGCACGCTATCGTTACGAAAATTCTAATATGGAGGATTTAGAGCAACAATTAATAAAAGCAACAGAAGCAGGAACACGTTTTAAATTAATTGTTACTGATGGTGTTTTTTCAATGGATGGCTTGGTTGCGCCATTAGATAAAATTTGTGATTTGGCAGATAAATATGATGCCCTTGTGATGGTTGACGAATGTCATGCCGCGGGATTTATCGGAGCAACTGGCAAAGGAACACTCGAAGCGAAAAATGTAATGGGAAGGGTTGATATTATTACAGGAACACTAGGGAAAGCGCTTGGTGGCGCTATGGGAGGATATACGACAGCCAAAAAAGAAATTATCGAAATCCTACGTCAACGTTCGCGTCCTTACTTGTTTTCAAATTCTTTGGCGCCAGCGATTGTAGGCGCATCAATAAAAGTTTTTGAATTGCTAGAAAAGGACAATTCTTTAAGAGATTTATTAGATACAAACATCAATTATTTTAAATCAAAAATGATAAAGGCAGGTTTTGACATCATTGATGGGGATTCGGCGATTGTTCCTGTAATGCTTTATGATGCAAAATTGTCTCAGAATATGGCTGCAGAATTGCTAAAAGAGGGAATCTACGTGATAGGATTCTTTTTTCCAGTCGTTCCAAAAGACAAAGCGAGAATTAGAGTGCAATTATCCGCATCACATACAATGATGCACCTTGACAAGGCTGTAGCCGCATTTGTTAAAGTGGGAAAGGCGCTAAATGTTATCAAATAGATGAAAAAAATTATAACCTTTGAAGTTATTTATATTTAAATTTGTTTTTTTTAACATTATATTTTGTAATTACCAATTAAGATACTATTTTTGCTATTGTATAACGTATTTTAATCAAATTAAAACAAGTATGAAAAATTTAAACAAAATTTTTGTTGCAGCCTTAATGCTTTTCGGATTAAGTTCTCAAGCACAAGATAGTAACAATCCGTGGGCAGTTAGCTTCGGAACAAATGCAGTAGATACTAGAACGAGCCAAGGGAAAAGTGATTTCTTGTCTCGATTTGACCAACCATTCAAAGTAACACAAAACTGGAATATTATTCCTTCTGTTTCTTACTTAACTGTAAACAAATATATTGCAGACGGTTTTTCAGTTGGTGTAACTGGTTCGGTAAACAAAATTACCAAATTAGTAGTTCAAAATCCTGATAAACTTTATGAATTAACTACAGTTGATCCAGGCAATTTATCTTATTACGCAGCTGATGCTACAATAAGATATAGTTTTATGAGCTTATTAAGTTCTAAAGTGATCGATCCTAATTTACACGTTGGTGGAGGTTACACTTGGCTTGGAGAAAATTCAACTGGAACTTTTAACGGTGGAGCAGGACTTACTCTTTGGTTTACTGAAAATGTAGGTTTAGCTTTAGATGCTACCTACAAAAAATCTTTTGCAGGTATAGGAGAAGTTCCTAGTCACATGCAATATTTTGCTGGCTTATCTTTCAAATTCGGAGGAAAAGATACTGACAATGATGGAATTTATGACAAAGACGATGCTTGTCCAGAAGTTGCGGGACCAAAAGAATTAAAAGGTTGTCCTGATACTGACGGAGACGGAGTTTTAGACAAAGATGATGACTGTGCAGATGTTGTTGGTTTAGTTGAATTCAAAGGTTGTCCAGATACAGACGGAGACGGAATTGCAGACAAAGATGATGCTTGTGCTGATGTTGTAGGTTTGAAACAATTTCAAGGTTGTCCTGATACTGATGGCGACGGAATTGCTGACAAATCTGACAAATGTCCTACTGTAAAAGGG
>CALPKO020000316.1 GCA_943324165.2 Bdellovibrio sp. ZAP7
AAACTTACATAAATCGTCGCTTTTTTGAGCAAAGATTTGTCTTTTACATTGTTAATTGCATTTACTTCCGCATGATTTCCTCCATACGCAGAGGTAAATCCTTCTCCAATGATTTGATTATCAAAAACAATAACAGCTCCAACCGACGGATTTGGCATTGAAGCGCTTAAGCCATTTTTTGCAATTAACAAACAACGTTTTATGTATTTTTCATTTATCTTCACACCACAAAAATAACTATTTTTAGTCTAAAATATGAAGTGTTTTAAAGTTAAAAAAATGAAGATCAGAGAAATTCAAATACAAGATAATCAGCAAATTGCTGCTGTAATACGAAATGTGTTGATAGAATTGAATGTGCCGAAAGTAGGTACAGCTTATGCTGATCCTCAATTGGATTTTATGTTTGAAACCTATTCTGAAGTAAAATCTGCTTATTTTGTAATTGAAAATGATGGCAAAATCTTGGGTGGTGCAGGGGTGAAGCAACTTGAAAATGAAGATACAAATACCTGCGAATTACAAAAAATGTATGTTTTAAGTGAAGCAAGAAATTTAGGATTAGGTGCAAAATTGATGCAAAATTGTCTGCAAAAAGCTATAGAATTTGGATTTGAAAGTTGTTATTTAGAAACAATGCCATATATGGAAGCTGCTCAAGAACTCTACAGAAAAGTCGGTTTTGATTACATTTGTTCTCCGTTAGGTAACACAGGTCACACAAGTTGTCCTATTTGGATGCTCAAAAAATTTTAAAATGATGAAAATTAGAGCTTACAGGTCGAATTTTTTAGCCCATTTGTCATCAATTTATGATGAAATGGAAGCCGAGAATATTTTTTATTTGATTTTAGAAAATAGAAAAAAACTAAAGCGAGTTGATTTAGCTTTAAATCCAGATTTGATTTTTTCTGACAATGAAATCGAAAAATGGAATGTAATTTTAGAAGATTTAATAAACGAAATTCCAATTCAATATATATTAGGAACTACTTCATTTTTTGGATTAGAATTTTTGGTGAATGAAAATGTTTTGATTCCACGACCAGAAACGGAGGAATTAGTGAATTGGGTGTTAGAAGATTACAAAGAACTGCAAAACATTAAAATCCTTGATATAGGCACAGGAAGCGGTTGTATTGCAATTGCATTAGCGAAAAATCTTAAAAGCACGCAAGTTTTTGCAATTGATGTTTCAAATAAAGCCATTGAAACTGCAAAATTGAACGCTAAGCAAAATGATGCGGAAGTTTTTTTTATGAACTGCGATATTTTGAATACAGGTGACTTAAATCAAAAATTCGATTGCATTGTTTCAAATCCGCCTTATGTTAGGAATTTTGAAAAGGTCGAAATAAAGAAAAATGTTTTAGACAACGAACCGCATTTGGCGCTTTTTGTTGAAGATGATGATGCACTAATTTTTTATAGAAAAATTGCAGAATTGGCCAAAAAGAGTTTAAATCCAAATGGAAAACTCTATTTTGAAATTAATCAGTATTTAGCCGCTGAAACTATTGCTTTGCTGAAAGATTTTGAATTTAAAAATATTGAACTTCGCAAAGACATCTACGAAAATGATAGAATGTTAAAGGCAAGTTTGGATTAATTAATTTGGAAATTTCAATTTTGGTTGGTCGATTTGGTTTAAACAAACTAACTTTGCGGTCAATATAATTTCAAAATACTACAATGCTTCAAGTCGAAAATATTTCTTTTGCTTACGACACAAAATCGGTTATCAATCAACTTAATTTCAAACTTCAAAAAGGGCAAAACTTATCGGTAATTGGCGAAAGTGGCTGCGGAAAATCAACGCTCTTAAAATTGATTTATGGTTTGTATGATTTAGACAAGGGTAATATTTCTTGGAATGACAATTCGGTTTTAGGGCCTAAATTTCATTTGATTCCGGGTCATCAAGCAATGAAATACTTAGCGCAAGATTTTGATTTAATGCCTTTTATCACTGTTGAAGAAAATGTTGGTAAATTTCTTTCTAATACAAATCCGGCACAAAAAGCAGCGCGTGTTGCAGAATTATTAGACATGGTCGAGATGAACGATTTTGCTAAAGCCAAAGCAAAATATTTAAGTGGTGGACAACAGCAAAGAGTTGCTTTGGCAAGGGTTTTGGCACTTGAACCAGAAGTTTTGCTGCTTGATGAACCGTTTAGCAATATTGATAGTTTTAGAAAAGGAGCTTTAAGAAGAAATTTATTCGCTTATTTAAAACATCAAAACATTACCTGCATTATTGCAACCCACGATAGTATTGATGCTTTGTCGTTTTCTGACGAAACGATAGTTATGAAAAATGGGGCAATTGTTCAACTAGATGAGTCTAAAAAAGTTTATTTACAACCAAAAAATAAATATGTTGCATCGTTATTTGGCGAAGTAAACGAAGTGAAATTAAGTGTTTTAAAATCAGATTTTGAAGAGGACAAAACAATTTTACTTTATGCCAATGAGTTGTTTTTAGCTGAGAATTCTAATTTTGAAGTCAAAGTAAAACAATCTTATTTTAAAGGTAATACTTATTTAATTAAAGCCGTTTTTGAAGGAAAAGCTATTTTTTTTGAAAATCAATTTCCAATTCAAGATAACGAAATGGTTTTTTTGCAAGCCGATGAAGAAGTTTTAAATTTAAGAATTTGAGCAATAAGTGTTTTCGGAGCAAGAAAATCCTTAATTTTGGATAATTATAGATTTTCCCCTCTATTTTTATCATTTTTATAAAATTTGATTTATTTTTAAATAAAACAGCAATAACCATGTACAATTCTAAAATTTCAGGTCTAGGATATTACGTTCCAAATAATATTGTTACCAATGACGATTTGTCTAAAATTATTGATACCAGCGACGAATGGATTCAAGAAAGAACAGGTATCAAAGAGCGAAGACACATCATTCGTGGGGAAGATACCACTACGTCAATGGGTGTAAAAGCAGCAAAAATTGCCATCGAAAGAGCAGGAATTGCTAATGATGAAGTTGATTTTGTAATTTTCGCCACTTTGAGTCCGGATTTTTATTTTCCTGGGCCAGGCGTTTTGGTTCAAAAGGAACTGGGTTTAAAGACAGTTGGCGCA
>CALPKO020000317.1 GCA_943324165.2 Bdellovibrio sp. ZAP7
ACAAAATAATGTTAGCGTAATTTCACCTTCAAATAATGTCCAGTGATTGATTTTTTATTTTTAGCTACCTCTTCGGGTGTGCCCACAGCGAGGATTCTTCCTCCATTTTCGCCTCCTTCGGGACCTATGTCAATGATCCAATCGGCACATTTTATCAAATCTAAATTGTGTTCTATAACAATAATCGAATGCCCTTTGTCGATCAAAGCATCAAACGAAGTCAATAATTTTTTAATATCATGAAAATGCAAACCTGTTGTTGGTTCATCAAAAACAAACAAAGCTTTTTCTTTCGTAGCGCCTTTTACTAAAAATGAAGCCAATTTGATGCGCTGTGCTTCTCCTCCAGAAAGCGTTGAGGAAGACTGCCCCAGTTGCACATAACCCAAACCAACATCTTGCAAGGGTTGCAATTTCTGAGCAATTTTGGCTTGTTTGGTTGCTCCAAAAAACGCCACTGCATCGTCAATGGTCATTGTGAGGATGTCATCAATATTTTTTCCTTCGAAACTCACTTCTAGAATTTCTTTTTTGAATCGCTTTCCGCCACAAGTTTCACAAGGCAAAGAAACATCTGCCATAAAAACCATTTCTACATTAATTGAACCATCGCCTTTGCAGGTCTCACAACGTCCGCCGTCCACATTAAAGGAGAAATGTTTGGCCTGATAACCGCGAATTTTTGACAATTTTTCTTTAGAATACAAATCCCGAATATCGTCATAAGCCTTAATGTACGTCACCGGATTAGAACGAGAACTGCGTCCAATCGGGTTTTGGTCTACATATTCGATGTGCTGAATTTTGTGATAATAGCCGCGCATTTCAGAAAACTGACCTGCTTTCTCTCCTACTCCATCGAGCTTTTTTTGCATGGCGGGAAAGAGGATTTTCTTTACCAAGGTGCTTTTCCCACTTCCGGAAACACCTGTAATAACTGTAAGCATTTCTAACGGAAATTTAACGTCTAGGTTTTGAAGATTATTTTCTCTTGCGCCAATAATTTCGATATAAGTACTCGATTTTCTTCTGGTTCTTGGTACTTTAATTGCTAATTCGCCATTCAAATATTGTGCTGTTAAAGACGAAGATTTTAAAATTGCTTGAAAATCGCCTTGCGCCACTAAATTTCCACCATGCGTTCCGGCTTCTGGACCAATATCAATGATCATATCGGCGGCTTTCATAATGTCTTCATCATGTTCAACAACGATTACGGTATTGCCCAAATCTCTTAGAGAAAGTAATACTTTTATCAATCTTTCCGTGTCTTTTGGATGCAAACCTATACTAGGTTCGTCTAAAATATACATCGAACCCACCAAGCTGCTACCAAGAGAAGTGGCTAAATTGATACGTTGCGATTCTCCGCCCGACAATGTAGCCGAATTTCGGTTTAAAGTCAAATAGTTCAAACCAACTTCTACCAAGAAACTCAAACGGTTATTGATTTCGATAAGTAATCTTTTCGCCACTTTTACATCAAATTCAGAAAGTTGTAAACTTTGGAAAAACGCTGCTAGATTTTTAATAGGTAAATCTACTAAATCAGAAATGGTTTTTCCTTCAATTTTGATATAAGAAGCTTCCACTCTAAGTCTTTTTCCTTTACAAGAATAGCATTTGGTTTTTCCGCGATAGCGCGAAAGCATTACTCGGTTTTGGATTTTATAATTTTTTTCTTCTAATTCTTTAAAGAAATCGTGCAAGCCAGTAAAATGTTTATTTCCTTTCCAAAGTACTTCTTTTTGGGCTTCTGAAAGTTCAAAATAGGGTTTGTGAATTGGAAAATCAAACAAGTAGGCTGTGTTTACTAATTGGTCTCTGTACCAACCCATACTTTCCCCGCGCCATGCAAATACTGCATTTTCGTAAATTGATAAAGTAGTGTTTGGAATCACCAACTCTTCGTCAATACCTATCACATTGCCATAACCTTCGCAAACCGGACAAGCTCCATAAGGATTATTGAAACTGAACAGATGCACGTTGGGTTCTAGAAAATGAATTCCGTCTAATTCAAATTTATTGCTGAAAGCAACTCTTTTTTTGGTGTTTAAATCTTGCAGAAAACAAGTTCCTTTTCCTTCAAAAAAGGCAGTTTGCACCGCATCCGACAGTCGATTAAAAAAATCTTCTTCGTCTTTAACAACAATTCTATCGATGATAAGAAGGATTTCCTTTTTGTTTAGGCCTTTTAAATTCAAAGTTGATAGTTCGTCCAAACGGATCATTTCATTATCGACCAAGATTCTTGCAAAACCTTGTTGCAAAAGCACCCCTAATTTTTCTTCTATTTTTCTATCTTTTTCAGCATAAATAGGAGACAAAAGCAACAATTTGCTATCTAAATCAAATTGCTTGACTTGATTTACGACATCGCTAACGGTATCTTTTTTTACTTCTTTACCAGAAATAGGCGAATATGTCTTTCCAATTCGGGCATAAAGCAGTTTTAAATAATCGTAAATTTCTGTAGAAGTTCCAACAGTTGAACGCGCGTTGGTGGTATTTACTTTTTGTTCGATAGCAATTGCAGGAGCTATACCTTTGATGTAATCCACTTTAGGTTTGTCCAAGCGACCAAGAAATTGCCTAGCATAAGAAGACAAACTTTCTACATAGCGGCGTTGCCCTTCGGCATAAAGTGTATCAAATGCCAAACTTGATTTGCCTGAACCAGAAAGACCAGTTATTACGACCAGCTTATTTCTCGGAATGGCAACATCAAGGTTTTTCAAATTGTGCACTTGAGCACCTTTAATAATAATATTTTTCTTTGGATCTAATGTGGAAATATCTTGCGTAATCATCACTAATTTTTAGAAGTACAAATATAGGTAATTAACCTACGTTAATGTTGCCAAAAAGTGTAAGGTATTTGATTTTATTTTCAGAAATAATAAATGTACAATAGGAAATAAAACCGCTTCTTTTTTTATCTTTATTGTTTTCTAAGCAATAATAACATACCAAAATGTGACGAAAAATCCTCTCATATTACATAAAAGAGGTAGTTTATCATACAGCATTGCCACAACAATATTAAATAAAACCAATAAAAATAGCGAGTTTAAAAATTTAAAAAAACCTAA
>CALPKO020000318.1 GCA_943324165.2 Bdellovibrio sp. ZAP7
ACTTTACGGTTCAATTCGATGTTGTGCTTTTTTACTTTCCCCATGAATTGTGAGTAAGACATTCCTTCTAATCTAGCTCCAGCGTTGATACGTTGAATCCATAGAGAACGGAAATTTCTTTTGTTCACTTTTCTGTCGCGGTAAGCGTAGCACATTGCTTTCTCTACTGCGTTCTTTGCAACTGTCCAAACGTTTTTTCTTCTACCAAAGAAACCTTTGGCTTGTTTCATTATTTTTTTTCTTCGTGCTCTTTTAGCAACCGAGTTGACCGATCTTGGCATAATTTTGATGTTTTTTTGTAGTAAGGCGACTTGAATTTAATCGAAAGTACTTATTGGCCCACTTCAAGGTTATTTAAAATTGTTTTTAACCTAAAGGTATTAATTGTTGGTTATTAGTTGTTGGTTGTCGGATTGGAATCCCTCAACTTTCAACCATCAACTTATATAATCCTTAATTGTTGTTTGATACTTTTCATATCAGTTGAGTGAACTAACGCTGAATGTGTCAACGCTAATTTACGTTTTTTAGACTTTTTGGTCAAAATATGACTTTTAAAAGCGTGCTTTCTTTTAATTTTTCCAGAACCAGTAACTTTAAATCGTTTCTTGGCGCTAGATTTGGTTTTCATTTTAGGCATTTTTTCCTAGTGTTTTTAATTTATTCTTACTTACTTATTTTTTAGTCTTCAGTCTCGGTTATCAGCTAACAGTTTGAAAACTGAAAACTGAGACTGCCAACTCTTTATTTCTTCTTCTTTGGTGCAATAAACATGATCATCCTTTTTCCTTCTAAAACAGGCATTGCTTCCACTTTACCATGCTCTTCTAAATCGGTTGCTAATCTCAACAACAAAATTTGACCTTGGTCTTTGTAGATGATTGAACGTCCTTTGAAAAATACGAATGCTTTTAATTTTGAACCTTCTTTCAAAAATTTCTCAGCATTTTTGCGTTTAAATTCATAATCATGCTCATCTGTTTGAGGTCCAAAACGAATTTCTTTTACAACAATTTGAGTAGATTTTGCTTTCAATTCTTTTTCACGCTTCTTTTGCATGTAAACAAACTTTTTATAGTCCATTATTTTACATACTGGTGGTTCTGCGTTTGGAGAAATCTCCACTAAATCCAATTCAAATTGGTCTGCCAATCTTAAAGCTTCGGCTATTTTAAAAACGCCTGGCTCAATGTTTTCGCCTACAAGACGCACTTCTGGAACACGGATCAAATTGTTTATCCTGTGTGCATCTTTCTTTTCTACTCGAGGTTGATATCCTCTGCTGTTTCTTATTGCTATGACTTTATTATTTAGATTTGCCTTTCGACAAATGGTTATTCTACATTAAAAACTTTAAGTGTTTTGCTGATTTCATCATTTACGATTGCAGCAAATTCTTCAATTGTAACGGTAACATTTCCTTTTCCTTCTTGTCCATGACGGCGAATGGAGATGGTGTTGTTTTTCTCTTCTTCCTCGCCTACAATCAACATAAACGGGGTTTTCTGCATCTCTGCATCTCTAATTTTTCTTCCAATTGATTCATTTCTGTTATCAATAAGGGCGCGAATTTCGTGATTTTCTAGCAGATTTAAAACTTTTTTAGCATAAATTTCATATTTCTCACTCAAACACAATATAATAGCTTGTTCTGGCATCAACCAAAGCGGGAAATTTCCGCCCGTGTGTTCTATCAAAATCGCTATGAATCGCTCCATACTTCCGAATGGCGCTCTGTGGATCATTACTGGCGTATGCAACTCGTTATCAGATCCTTTATAAGTCAATTCAAATCGTTCTGGTAAGTTGTAATCCACTTGAATGGTCCCCAATTGCCATTGTCTTCCGAGTGCATCTTTCACCATAAAATCTAACTTTGGTCCATAAAATGCAGCTTCGCCGTAAGCGACAACGGTTTGTAAACCTTTGTCTTTTGCTGCATTGATGATGGCATTTTCTGCTTTTTCCCAATTTTCATCCGATCCAATGTATTTTTCTCTGTTTTCTTGGTCACGTAATGAAATTTGAGCTGTGAAATTCTCAAATCCTAAAGACCCGAAAACATACAATACCAAATCAATCACGTTTTTAAATTCTTGGTCTAATTGGTCTGGTGTACAAAAAATATGCGCATCGTCTTGTGTAAATCCGCGAACGCGCGTCAAACCGTGCAATTCTCCACTTTGTTCGTATCGGTACACCGTTCCAAATTCAGCATAACGCTTCGGTAAATCTTTGTATGACCAAGGTTTTGTGTTATAAATTTCGCAGTGATGCGGGCAATTCATTGGTTTTAATAAGAACTCCTCTCCTTCAGCTGGCGTTGTGATGGGTTGAAAACTATCTGCACCGTATTTGGCGTAATGTCCAGACGTTACGTACAATTCTTTCTGACCGATATGCGGTGTAACCACTTGCTCGTAGCCTGCTTTTTTCTGTGCTTTCTTTAAAAATTGTTCTAATCTGTCTCGCAAAGCAGCACCTTTTGGCAACCACAATGGCAAACCTTGTCCCACTTTTTGCGAAAAAGCAAACAACTCTAATTCTTTTCCTAGTTTTCTGTGGTCTCTGCGTTTGGCTTCTTCTAGTAATTCAAGGTATTCGGTAAGGTCTTTTTGTTTTGGAAAAGAAATACCATAAACTCTAGTAAGTTGTTTGTTTTTTTCATTTCCTCGCCAGTAAGCACCGGCAAGACTCATGATTTTTACCGCTTTAATTATGCCTGTGTTAGGAATATGTCCACCACGGCACAAATCGGTAAAAGTGGCATGGTCGCAAAAAGTGATGGTACCGTCTTCTAAATTAGTGATTAATTCTGTTTTGAATTCGTTGTCTTTGTATAATTCTAATGCGGCAGCTTTGGAAACTGAGCGCATAGTAAATTCGTGTTTTTCTCGGGAAACTTCTAATATTCTGTCTTCAATTTTTTTGAAGTCCGCTTCTACAATTTTAGCTTCCGCAAAGTCGATGTCGTAATAAAATCCGTTATCGATGGCTGGACCAAGTGTAAGTTTCAAACCTGGATAAAGTTCTTCTAAAACTTGCGCCATTACGTGAGAAGTAGTATGCCAAAAGGCTTTTTTGCCTTCTTTGTC
>CALPKO020000319.1 GCA_943324165.2 Bdellovibrio sp. ZAP7
CTGATATTTTTGAATTTACCAGCAAAAAAATGCCTAAATTCAATTCGATTTCAATTTCTGGCTACCACATGCAAGAAGCTGGAGCGACAGCAGATATCGAACTTGCCTATACTTTAGCAGATGGTTTAGAATACATCCGAACAGGACTTTCTACAGGAATGAAAATTGATGACTTCGCTCCTCGCCTATCGTTTTTTTGGGCGATTGGTATGAATCATTTTATGGAAATTGCAAAAATGAGGGCAGCTAGGATGATCTGGGCAAAACTAGTAAAACAATTCGAACCGAAAGACGATAAATCACTTGCGTTGCGCACGCATTGCCAGACATCAGGTTGGAGTTTGACCGAGCAAGATCCTTTTAATAATGTGGCAAGAACTACAATTGAAGCCATGGCGGCAGCATTTGGAGGTACGCAGTCTCTGCATACCAATGCACTTGATGAAGCAATTGCTTTACCGACTGATTTTTCTGCTCGAATTGCTCGAAATACCCAAATATTTTTGCAAGAAGAAACTAAAATTACTAAAACAGTAGATCCTTGGGCGGGCAGTTTTTATGTAGAGAGTTTAACGAACGAAATTGCTGAAAATGCTTTAAAATTAATCGAAGAAGTTGAAGAGCTCGGTGGAATGACCAAAGCCATCGAGGCTGGAATTCCAAAATTACGCATTGAAGAAGCTGCTGCAAGAAAACAAGCTCGAATAGATTCCAATCAGGATATTATTGTTGGTGTCAACCAATTTAGACTTGAAATTGAAGATCCATTGCATATTTTAGATGTTGATAACCAAATGGTTCGTAAACAACAAATCGAACAATTAGAAAAAATTAAAGCCAATAGAAACAATATTGAAGTTGAAAATTCACTTAAAAAATTAATTCATTGTGCTAAAACAGGGGAAGGTAATTTGTTAGAAATTGCAGTCGAAGCCGCGAGAAATAGAACCACTTTAGGAGAAATTTCAAGTGCTCTAGAAACTGTTTTTGGAAGGTATAAAGCACAAATAAAATCATTTAGCGGTGTGTATAGCAAAGAAATAAAAAATGACGAAAGTTTTGAAAAAGCAAAACAATTAGCCGACGAATTTGCAAAAAAAGAAGGTCGTCGTCCAAGAATTATGATTGCCAAAATGGGACAAGACGGTCATGATCGTGGAGCAAAAGTTGTTGCCACAGGTTATGCAGATGTTGGCTTTGATGTGGATATAGGTCCGCTTTTTCAAACACCAAAAGAAGCCGCAAAACAAGCCGTTGAAAACGATGTTCATATTTTAGGCGTTTCTTCACTTGCTGCGGGACACAAAACGCTTGTACCACAAGTGATTGAAGAATTAAAAAAATATGGAAGACAAGATATTATGGTAATTGTAGGAGGTGTAATTCCAAAACAAGATTATCAATTTCTGTTTGATGCAGGAGCGGTTGCCGTTTTTGGACCCGGAACAAAAATTAGTGAAGCAGCAATTAAAATCTTGGAGGTTTTGATCAATGAGTAATTTTTGATTGTAAAATAAATTAAATCCGAATTACAAAATTTTCTTTGGCTTGTTCCGCTCGAAAAAACACGATCCCCCATTGAAAAGTGTCGATTGTTGCAGTAACTTTCGGATGATTTTTGATTGATTCCCAAGCTTGTTCCATTTCCGTATTCCAATGGATATCATCAAAAATCCACACAGAATTATTCGTAATCGTGGGAAGCAAGAATTCAAAATAATCTAATGTTGCTTTTTTTGAATGGTTTCCATCGAAGTAAATTAGATCCAAGTGTTCTTTATTCCATTGGAAATTTATTAAATAATCTTCAAATTTTGTGTTTACAAAATCAATATTATTTAAATTTTGTAATTGAGTTTGACCTTTGGCAATTGCAATTGTGCTCTGACAACCTTCCAAACTTCTTATTTTAGAATTTATATTTCCTAAAGCAATTGCTGAAGTTGCTAATCCTAAGGAAGTTCCGATTTCTAAGATTTCATTTGGCTTAAAATACCGAACTATTCTAAACAATAATTCAGCTCTTTTTGTTGAAATTCCTGCAACTTTCGCAATTTGTGCAACCTTCCTTTTGTTGGATTTAAAAATTTTTGAACCGGAACCAAAATCTGTCACTTCGATAGAATCACTGTCGTCTAATAGAGATTTTCTGTATTTTTTTAAAATCCCATATTCAGGATATTTGGTTTTATCATAAAAACACTTTGTTACCAAATCGAATACAAACGGCGAATGAACGCCATGTTCGTTTTTGGATTTATAAAGGAAGTTTAGATATGATTTTATCATTGACACTGTTTTCAGTTTTCAGTTTTCAGTTTGCGGTTTTCAGATTTCAGTCTCAGGTTTAAATTCGTTTTTGATTTCTAAATCCAACGTAATACTGAACACTGAAAACTGAACACTATCTTATTCCATTTTCGAACTCAGTTCAAACCAACGTTCTTCCTTTTCCTCTTTTGACGTTATCACTTTTTGCAATTCGTTGGCTTTTAGCTCAATTTCGTTTTCGGCAACTTTCCCATCAGAAAATAATTGCTCAATTTGCTTTATTTGGTATTCTAAATCTTTAATTTCTTTTTCTATTTTGTTGAATTCTTTCTGTTCGTTAAAATTCAAACCTGCAGAAATGGTTTTGGCTTGCTTCCAATTGCTTTTTTCCTTGTTTTCTTCTTTATTTGCTGGTTCAGTAGAATCTTCATAAGCCCTGAAATCCGAGTAATTTCCTGGAAAATTCTCGACAATTCCATTTCCTCTAAAAACAAATAAATCATCCACAATTTTATCCATAAAATAGCGATCGTGAGAAACGACCAATAAGCATCCAGGATAATCCAATAAGAAACTTTCCAAAACATTCAAAGTTATGATATCCAAATCATTGGTTGGCTCATCAAGAATCAAAAAATTTGGATTTTGAATTAAAACCGTACACAAATAAAGCCGCTTCAATTCGCCACCACTCAATTTTTCTACAAAATCATATTGCTTTTTGTTGTCAAAAAGAAATCGTTCCAAAAGCTGACTTGCAGAAATCAATTTTCCTTTCATTAACGGAATATACTCACCATATTCTTTAATAATGTCAATC
>CALPKO020000320.1 GCA_943324165.2 Bdellovibrio sp. ZAP7
CAAATTATGAAGTGGGATCCATCGTAATTTTGAAAGACCACATCAACATGATGCCCGAGCATCCATTGAGAGGAAAAAATGACGAACGTTTTGGTCCAAGATTTGTGAATATGAGTGAGCCATTCTCCAAAAAAATGATTTCGAAAGCCAAAGCATTAGCTAAAAATCTAAATATAAAAATCCAAGATGGAATTTATATGGGTTTGCAAGGTCCTACTTTTGAAACGTTATCAGAATATAGAATGGTAAAAATTCTAGGTGCAGATTGTGTGGGAATGTCTACCGTTCCCGAAGTTATTGTTGCGCGACACATGGATTTAGAAACTTTTGGTATTTCAGTAATTACCGATATGGGAAATGAAGAATCTATAGAAACAATAACCCATGCAGAGGTTTTAGAAGCGGCAAAAAATGCAGAACCTAATGTAAGAAAATTAATTTGTGAGCTGATTTTGAACTATTAATTGACCACAAATGAATCTGTTTTTTTGGTGTTTTCGCACCTATTTTCAAATATCATTTCAGTTTAGAATCACATTTGTAACTTTACGAAATCAACGAAATTAAATCAATTATTCTTGATGAATATCCAATTTCATTGTCGTACCAACCAACTACTTTGACCATTTTTCCTATTACAGAAGTGAGTTGCGCGTCAAATACACACGAATTTTGATTGCCAATAACATCAACAGATACAATTGGATCTTCTGTGTAAGCTAAAATTCCTTTGAGTTGTTTTTCTGCCGCCTGTTTAAAAGCTAAATTGATTTCTTCAATTGAAACCGCATTTTTTACATAAAAAGTAATATCGGTTAGTGAACCATCAGGAACAGGAACTCTAATGCCACTCCCTCCAATTTTACCTTCTAAATCAGGAAATATTTTTGTCAGGGCTTTTGCCGCACCTGTTGTAGTAGGAACTATGGATTGACTTGCTCCACGCGCGCGTCGCAAATCTTTGTGGGGTTGATCATGAAGACTTTGATCGGTTGTATAGGAATGAACAGTTGTAATATAAGCTTGTTCAATTCCACACAAATCATTGATGATTTTCAGCATTGGAGCTGCATTATTTGTGGTGCAACTTGCATTGGAAATGATAGTTTCAGTTCCGTCCAAAATGTTTTCGTTTACGCCTAAAACAACGGTTTTTATATTGTCAACTTCCGATGGAGCAGATAGAATTACTTTTTTTGCACCAGCCAAGATATGTGTGTTAATTTCATCAAAAGTTTTGAATTTTCCTGTAGATTCAATAACAATATCTATTTTTAATTTTCCCCAATTTAATTTTGAAATTTCCTTTTCGTGAAAAAAGCTATATTTTTTATCGTTGATAATTATGTTTTCTTCATCAAAACTACAATCAAAAGGCAAAACACCATGAATACTGTCGTATTTTATCAAATGAGACATGGTACGATTATCTGCAATATCATTTATTGCAATCACTTCAATACTGGGGTTATTAAGTAACAGTCTAAATAAATTTCGGCCAATTCGACCAAAACCATTTATGGCAATTCTAGTTTTTTTCAAAGTGCAATTTTAGTTTATTCTACAAAATGTGTTTAGCAGCTTTATAAGAAGAGCGAACCAATGCGCCGCTTTCGACATGGCGAAAACCCAATTCGAGTCCAATTTTTTCGTATTTTGTAAATTGATCTGGCGTAATGTATTCCTTCACAGGGAGATGTTTTTTGCTTGGTTGCAAATATTGTCCGATGGTAACCACATCAACATTTACAGAACGTAAATCGTGTAAAGTTTGGATAACTTCTTCTTCGGTTTCGCCCAAGCCCAGCATGATACCAGATTTAGTTCTATTGATTCCTTTGGCTTTTAGATAACGCAAAACTTCTAAGCTTCGGTCGTATTTGGCTTGAATTCGTACTTCCCGCGTCATTCTTCGCACAGTTTCTATGTTGTGCGATACAACTTCTGGATTTGCTTCAACAATTCTGTCAATATTTCTCTCAAGTCCTTGAAAATCTCCAATCAAAGTTTCTAATGTGGTGGTTGGATTCATTCTTCGGATTGCTTTGATAGTTTCAATCCAAATAATTGAACCTCCATCTTTAAGGTCATCTCGGTCTACACTAGTAACAACGGCGTGTTTGATGTTCATTATTTTTATAGAACGGGCTACTTTTTCTGGTTCGTCCCAATCTACGGTTTCTGGACGACCTGTTTTTACACCGCAAAATCCACAGGAGCGGGTGCAAATGTTTCCTAAAATCATAAAAGTTGCAGTTCCTTCTCCCCAACATTCGCCCATATTCGGACAACTTCCAGAAGTGCAAATGGTGTTTAAACTGTATTTGTCCACCAATCCGCGAAGTTCAGTATATTTTTGACCAATTGGTAATTTTACCTTCAGCCATTTTGGTTTACCAACGCTCAATTCGGCCTTGCCTTGAGTTCCTACAGGAAGTACATTTTCTAAAACACTTTCCATTTTAAAATATTTTGCTGCAAAGATAAGTGATTTGGATGAAGAATTTTGTTTTTACAAATCAGTTTTATTGATATAAATAGAAATTCTCAGTAATGTTTGTTCTAACTTATCGAAGTCTTGTAAATCCATAATTTCATGATAAATATGATTTTTAATAATTTTTTTTAAAAATAAATTAATTACAAGAAACAGCTAAACAAGTACTTACTTTCAACTAATAATTTGATAATTTATTGTTCGACAAATTAATTTTCATGGTAGTTTTCGCTTGACAACGCTTTGCAGATATGCTAAACTATGCTTTTAACGCCAATTTTCAAGACTTTCTTCGGGGCACGAATAACCAGTATTGCAAATCCAATACTTGTGGATTTTTTTTATTCTTTAATCCTTTTCGTTAAGTCAATATTAAAGTTAGTATTGAGTATTAATCCATTATTATTTTGGAAAACATTTTGTCCGTTTATTTGTCTGCCAAGTTGTAGTGTTTGGTTTAAATATCCTCCTTCAATTCTTATATTTTTATTGAAACGATAACCTAGTAAAATTCCGATTCTATTTTGGTCAAAAATATTAGCATTTACATTTTTTCCAAAACCCACAAAAATTTCATCATAAAGGGCAACA
>CALPKO020000321.1 GCA_943324165.2 Bdellovibrio sp. ZAP7
ACAAAGCTTTAACTGAAATTAAAAATTTGGGAGTAACTTACATTTGGTATACTGGCGTTCCGCACCATGCTTTGGTGAGAAATTATACTAATATTGGCATCTCTAACGATGACCCTGAAGTTGTAAAAGGCCGAGCTGGATCGCCTTACGCAGTGAAAGACTATTACAATGTAAATCCAGATTTAGCGGTTAATCCTGAAAAAAGATTAGCGGAATTTGAATCGTTGATTGCACGAACCCACATAAATGGTTTGAAAGTATTAATTGACATTGTTCCTAATCATATTGCTCGAAAATATGAAGGCAGAAATAATCCAAAAGGAGTGCGAGATTTTGGCGCTGACGACGACAAAACGGTCGAATATGCGAGAAACAATAACTTTTATTATATTCCGAATCAACCTTTTCAAGTGCCAACATCAGACAGTTACAAGCCTTTGAACGGGGAAAAAAATCCAATGATTGACGGCAAATTTGATGAAAATCCAGCGAAATGGACTGGAAATGGCTCTAGAATGGCAAAACCAGACATCAACGATTGGTACGAAACCGTAAAAATAAATTATGGCATTCGTCCAGATGGTAGCAAAGATTTTCCAACATTGCCTGATGGATTTGACAAGAAATCGTACAAAGAACATTTCACTTTTTGGAAAGACAAATCTGTTCCAAGTTCTTGGAAAAAATTTCGCGACATTGCGCTTTATTGGACTGAAAAAGGAGTTGACGGTTTTAGGTATGATATGGCAGAAATGGTGCCTTATGAATTTTGGAGTTATATGAATTCGGCTATCAAAATGAAAAATACAAACGCATTCTTGTTGGCAGAAGTATATAATCCAAATGAATATAGGAATTATATCAACCTCGGAAAAATGGATTATTTGTACGACAAAGTTGCATTTTATGACAAGTTGAAAGAAGTAGTTCAAGGAAAATCGTTACCAGATCCAATTTCAGATATTCAAAAAAGCATGGCTGATATTGAACACCATATGTTTCATTTCTTAGACAATCATGACGAGCAACGATTGGCAAGTCCAGAATTTGCTGGAAGTCCAGAAAAAGGAAAACCCTTGATGGTTGTTTCAGCTTTGATAAGCACTTCTCCAACCATGATCTATTTTGGGCAAGAAGTGGGCGAAGCAGGAAATGAAAATGGCGGTTTCGGAACACATTCTCGAACTTCAATTTTTGATTATGTTGGCGTGCCCAATCACCAACGATGGATGAACAACGGACAATTTGACGGCGGACAACTTTCTCAATCCGAAAAAGATTTAAGAGATTTTTACAAACGCCTTTTAAATTTTACAATAACGAGTCCAGCCCTGATGGGAAATTTTCAGGAAATTCAGACAGAAAATCGTCAAAACACAAAAAATTATGATTCGGAAATTTATGCTTTTGTTCGATGGTCAGAAAATCAAAAATTGATTGTCATTACAAATTTTTCATCGTTAACGAAAAGCAATTTTGATTTAAAAATCCCTGCAGATGTTATCGAAAAATGGCATTTAAGAGATGGTAATTACAAACTTAATGAACAATTGTACCACTCTAAAAATGCAATTTTAAATGTGAAAAATGGATTGGCAACAATCAATATTGAAATAAATCCTTTAGATAGTTTTGTTTTTGAAGTGAAATAAAAGAAGATTTACAATAAAAAAAATCATTAAAATAGTAGTGCGAACACCTTCTACTTTAATGATTTTTTAGTTATGATTTAATAGAAAAAATTAAACCGGTTTATAATTTTCTACTTTCCAATCTTTGTTATTCAAATTGATAAAATTGTAGTTAATCACATCATCTTTATCAAACTGGCCGTTTTTGTTAGTATCTTCCATGGTTCTGAAATACAAAATATTCGAAGCTTCAATCATTTTCCAATCAATTAATTCTTGAAAATCTGTCGATATTTTAGTGAACTTTTCACCCGAAATCGTACTTAAGTAGAGTGTTTTAATATCATTTGTGTCTAATTTTGAATCACGATTTGTATCCATATCCGACAAAGTATAAACTATAATTTGTTGCTTCGTTTTATCGAAAACAGTTTTTAAATAAGTTGCGGTTTGAATCAGAATAGCTTTGTCTGTTAAAGTTTTTATAGAATCTGTTCCGATTTCTTGGAATTTTAAATTACTTAGATAACCAGTAATTTCATATTCGTTGTTGTTTGAAATCCTAAAACTTCCTGATTCTGAATTGGACGAACCATAACTGTATTTTGATTTCCCATCAAAAATGCTGTAATCACCGATTGGATGAATCAAAAATTTTGTTCCGTTAAACTGAATTGGTAAATCCGCAATTTCAATGTTGGAAGAATCCGCTTTAACAGTTTTTATAACAGCCTTTTTTGAACCCTCGTAAATTACTTTCGGAGTTTCTGTTTCTTTTTTGCAAGAGGAGAAAAACAAAATTATAATTCCCAAAACAATTAAATTAATATTATTCATATTTTAAATATTTTAAAATTATTACAATATTTAGAGTTTTATGCTAATTTTTATGTTAAAAACCCTTGAAGTCAAATAATTAGGAACGGCATATTGTCTTCTAGTGTAAACATCTCTAACCCAAGTATTGGTTATTGCATTTTGGTTATCAAAAATATTATAAATTTCGAAACCTAGTGATAGATCTTGAAATCTTTTTAACCAATGTTCTTTTGACCGAACAGTATTATTTTCTGTCAAAACGTAAGAAAATCCAACATCAGCTCGGCGATAATCTCTCAATCTACTTTGGTAAACGTAAGGATCAGCGTAAGATGGTGAACCACCCGGTAAACCTGTGTTATAAACTAAATTCAAATATAATTTCACACTAGGAATGTTCGGCATATAATCTTGAAATAGCATTCCGAATTTTAATCTTTGGTCTGTTGGACGCGCAATGTAACCTTTATTATTAGTGTTTTCCTCCGTTTTCATATATCCAAAACTCAACCAAGACTCTGTTCCAGGAACGAATTCTCCATTCAATCGTACATCTAAACCTTGCGCAAATGCTTTTGCGTTATTGTTCGCAGCATATCGAGTTCTAACATTTTCTATGGTGTAAGGATTGACGTCAG
>CALPKO020000322.1 GCA_943324165.2 Bdellovibrio sp. ZAP7
CATAAAATTACTTTTAATTAAAAATAGATGAAAAAATTACTATTACATGTGCCGCACTCGTCGACTGTAATTCCAATCAAAGACGGGTTTATAAATGACCCTCTTAAAATTGAAAATGAACTTTTAAAACTTACTGATTGGTATACTGATGAATTATTCTATTCCGCTAATGACACAATGATAAAAGCTCCTTTTTCTAGAATATTTTGCGATGTAGAACGATTTGAAAATGATGAAGACGAAGTAATGGCGCGATATGGTATGGGCGCTGTTTATACACATTGCGATAATGGTGAATTATTGAGAGAAGTAACTCCCACTTTGAGAAATAAAATCATTGATTCCTATTACTGGAATCACCATAATAAATTTACTGTTGCAGTTGAAAACGAATTGGAAACATATGGAAATTGTTTGATTGTAGATTGCCATTCTTATCCTTCTAAACCAATAACAAGAGATTTGGATCAGACAATTGAAAGACCTGATTTTAATATTGGTAGCGACGCCTATCATACCCCTCAAGAATTAATTGATAATTCTATTTCATTTTTTGAAGAAAGAGGCTATTCTTTAGGAGTAGATTGGCCATATAGTGGAACAATTGTTCCAATGGCTTTTTATAAAAAAAATCCTAATGTACATTCGATAATGTTAGAAATCAATAGAAAATTATATTTACAAGACTCATCGAATAAAAAAACAAAACAGTTTGCAACAATCCAACAAATAGTAACGCAGTACTTAGAAATGCTAAAAAATATCAAATCTAAAAATTTGTATAAACCACCTATTTTCTGTATCTCTGTTACTAAATATTTTAGCTATTTTTTAAACTAATTTAACACTATTCTATCATGATTTCAAAAGAATTATTACAAGGTTATCAGGCCACTTGTTACAGTATTTTAAATCCAAATATCGATATTTATTTGGATAAAGAAAACGAAGCACTTCAATCTTTTTTAAATGAGCAGTCTTTCGATAGTTGGTGCTTCATCACTGCTTGGAATCCCTTCTCTAAAGCACTTTCTTTAGAAGAAAACACGGCTTTGAATAGCAAACTTGAAGCCGATTTAATCAATAATACTGTTTTTCCAGCAGCAGGTAAAGACACATTAGGCGAATGGCCGCCAGAAATAAGTTTCTTTGTCGGTAACATTTCAAAGGAACAAGCCTTGTTTTTAGGAAAAAAATATCAGCAGAATGCAATTGTTTTCGGTGAGGTTACAACTCCTGCAACATTAATTTTGCTAGTTGAATAATAAAATAGCAGTAGCAACTTTGGGAGCCATTAAAGAAAAATACCAACGAAAGTTCACTAATCTAAAGACATTGTATTATATCAATGCTGATGGGATAAAAATTACTGTTTATTCATCCTATGAAGTAATGGTAAAAGAAATGATGTCATTAGGAATTAGTGCAGTCGGGAAAACTATAAAAGAATTACAAATAGAGATTAGTCAAATTTGTATGGATGACTATATGGAAGCGAATTTTGGAGAAGATTCTGGAGAAGATTCTGGAGAGGAGCCAAAACCTAATAGTTCTGACTATTTTAAAACCCATAAATGGCTAAAAAACATAGTGATTACGCACCATTTAAAAGAACTTTCTTATTGGCTATATGATTACAATGCCAACAAAATGCCAGATAACATTAAGTTTGATTTTGAAATAAATCAAAAATGGACTATTAGATAGAAAAATCAAATGTCGCTACATATCGTTACTTACTTTACTCCGTATTATAAATGAAAAAAATATTAATCCTTTTGATTGCTTTGTTTTTAAGTTTGTTAGTTTATTATTTTTATCCAAGTGCTAAATTGCCACCTAATACTCGAATAGATAGTTTAGTGGTTTACAAATCTAAACACCAATTATTGGCTTATTCTCGAGGGAAACTTCTAAAAACATACACGATAGCAGTAGGACTGCAACCAGTGGGTGCTAAACAATATGAAGGCGATAGAAAAACACCCGAAGGAATTTATTATATTAATGATAAAAACCCAAATAGTGGTTGGCATAAAAACTTAGGAATTTCGTATCCTAATCAAAATGATATTAAGATAGCGAAGCAACTTGGAAAATCACCTGGCGGCAATATTAAAATTCATGGACTTCAAAATAAAAGAGGTTACTTGGGTAAATTTCACAGGTGGAATGATTGGACTTTAGGTTGTATCGCCGTTACTAATCAAGAAATGGATGAATTGTACCGATTTGTAACTGTAGGAACTAAAATTGAGATCAAGCCTTGATATTTTTTGAAAAGAATAGCAACGGATAAAAACATTCCTGTCAAACTTTAAATTAGCTCGGAGCTCTCTTTATTGTTATTTTATTTAGGATGTTTCTGGCATACAATCATTAGGCTTTTTTGAGCGTTCTTATGCAGACCTTAGTAAAAATTAGCTTGTACATGTTTACTTCGAAGTAAGAACTTTATTACCAGATTTTACTTCTAATCCGCTTTATTTTATTTTAGATTTGTTTCGAAAATATTTAAATTTTTTATTCCGTCAAAATTGTAAAGACTACTACAATATTTTAAATTTAATTTCTGAAGATTTTTACAATTTATCAAAAAGTCCAAATTTTGAAGACTTTTACAATCTCTAATCTCTAATATTTTCATAGAAGTACAATTTATCAAACCTTCAAAATTATTGAGTTTAGGACAGGTGATTAAAGTCAATTTTTCAAGTGTTTTGATTTTTTTTTAGAGCATTTATATTTTCAAAATTAGTTAATCTGACAATCTCCAAATCATTTAAAAATCTGCAGTTTTCGATTCCATCAATATTTTTAATTTTTTCACATTCTAGTAATTTGATTTTATTCAGCTTTTTGCAATTTTTTAAGACAATCAAATTTTCCAAATTAGCACAATAATCGATGGTTATTATTTCAAGGTTTTCACAGTGCTGTAGTCCGTCCAAATTTTTGATTTTTTTACATTTGCTAATATTTATTTCTTTGATAGATGTACAATTTGTCAGACTATCAAAACGCTCAAACATTTTAAGATCCGCAACATTTAAGACTTTAAGGAACTTGCAATTTTCTAACC
>CALPKO020000323.1 GCA_943324165.2 Bdellovibrio sp. ZAP7
GTCATTCCCGTACCCCGAACTACTGCTCTTAATGGGTCTTCAGCAATATAAACAGGCAAATCTGTTTTCTGAGAAATTCGTTTGTCTAAACCCCTTAGCATCGATCCACCGCCAGCAAGATAAATTCCGGTGTTATAAATATCCGCGGCTAATTCTGGTGGCGTTTGTGACAAAGTTTCCATCACAGCATCTTCAATTCTTTGGATAGATTTGTCTAATGCTTTAGCAATTTCTCTGTGAGAAACCTCAACTTGTTTTGGTTTTCCAGTCAATAAATCCCTTCCTTGAACAGACATATCATTCGGTGGTGATTCTAAATCTTCAATCGCAGCACCAATGTCAATTTTAATTTTTTCCGCCATGTTTTCACCCACAAAAAGATTGTGTTGGGTTCTCATGTAATAAACAATATCGTTTGTAAAAACATCCCCTGCAATTTTCACCGATTTGTCGCAAACAATTCCGCCAAGAGCAATTACTGCAATTTCGGTAGTTCCACCACCAATATCTACAATCATATTTCCTTTTGGCGCCATAATATCGATTCCGATTCCGATAGCAGCTGCCATGGGTTCGTGTATAAGATAAACTTCTTTTCCGTTAACTCGTTCGCAAGATTCCTTTACCGCGCGCATTTCAACTTCGGTTATTCCAGAAGGAATACAAACGACCATTCTCAATGCTGGTGTAAAAAGTCTTTTTTTCAAAGCAGGAATACTTTTGATAAACATGCTTATCATTTTTTCCGAAGCATCAAAATCGGCAATTACACCGTCCTTTAAAGGCCTTATGGTTTTTATGTTTTCATGGGTTTTCCCTTGCATTAAGTTGGCTTCCTTTCCAACAGCTATAATTTTGCCAGTAATTCTATCACGGGCTACAATAGAAGGACTATCAATTACAACTTTGTCGTTGTGAATGATAAGTGTGTTTGCGGTACCAAGGTCAATTGCGATATCCTCGGTCATGAAATCAAAAAATCCCATAAGTTTTTTAGGGGTTTAGAATATTAATAATACAATAACGCGCAAAGGTATAAAAATTAATGTTTGAAATGACGTCTGCTTGTAAATACCATTACAACTTTATTTGCATTGCAAATTTGCCAGCCATTAGTAATGCCAGCCCTACAACAAAGGGGCTCAACGAAAAAAGGACGCCTCACGATGTCCTTAATCAAATGCTTTTATTATTTGCAACAAACGGCATATTTAGCAAATTAGTGGTAATTATTTAAAAAAAGTTGTCAAAACTCTCTATGAATATTGGGATTACTTCTATGCTCGACACAATAATGATCGAACAGAGACTTTTTTAATAATTGCCCTCAACGTGCATAACATTAAGTGGCTATAATTTTCTCCTATTTCTTCTGGCCTGCTCAATAACGCTTTTAATGTTATTAGAAAATCTACCAGATGCTATTACCTCTGGTATGCTGTTGTTGAGTGTGTAAATGCCATTAAGTTTTGTAAAAGACAAGACAAAGTTTGTATCACCTATAGTTGCTTTTGTAGTTGGTACAAAATTATCTTCACGGATAGATTTGCGTTGGTAAGCGATTTACCCGTTGCTCCAACAACCTGTTTAGAAACGGATTGAGCGAATCCGACACAGGGAAATACCTAATAAAATTAGTTTTTTCATAAGTATTGATTTTAAGGTTAGGATTTTAAAATTGACAAAAAGTATTTTTTACTTATTAATTGATGACCATTATTGATAATATTGCCATTAGTTTAACCGACTGCATTATGTTTTTATTGGGGACTAGTTTCTATTATTATTTAATGGTTTTAGACATTTGTTTTTTATAAAAACCGCAACAAATGAATGCTGCGGTTTTAGAATTAAAAAAGTCTCCTCATTTGACTAATCTAATTTTTTTTATTCTAAATTTAATCTACGCGCTACTTCATGAATGCTTTTATATGATTTTTTAATTAGTTCATTACTCAAATAATAACCTCATTCGAACGAATTTGCCAATCACAGTTCAGCACTCGCCCTCGGATGACTTCCTCGAATTTTATTTCGATCAGGAGAGGGGTTTTACATAACTTAATTTTCCAATCGGTCAAAACTTTATGATTAAAATTTATATTTTTAGAAAAATTTAACTTCTTGCAAACATAAGCAATTTAAACTTTCAATTTTAGTTCAAGTTTGTGCAAGTTTAGGCAAGTTGTAAAGAATTGATTGTTAATTTTTTAACAAAATTTAATCAGTTTAAAACTATGTTTAATCTTATTAAAAATACATAATCAATTATAATTTCATATTTCATAAAAGCAAAAAACATGCTGACTACAGTCTAATCTTTCGAGATTTTTTTGACAATTGTTTCATCACAAGCAACTCCTGCAATCTTATAAAAACGTATATATTCATAATTCACCTTGCAATTTTACAACCACTCACTGCAACTGCTTTGCAGTCTTTGTTTTTTGTTAAATAGTTTATATATAGAAAATGATTAAATTGGTAAATCGTCCCGACACCTGTACATTATGTCACCCCCGACGAAGGAGGAACCTCATTCCGACTTCAGAAGGATTGCCACTCCAACATTCCCATCCGCGCGTAACACATAGTTCACCCCATTAACCTCCTGATAAAAAGTAACCCCAACAAAAGCAAATCTATGCAATCCAACCTCAGGCAAACTTTCGGGAACCATAGAAAAACCAGCTACCTCAACCCCTTTTTCAAAGACCAAAACAGGAGCTATAAACAGTTTATAAACATTGTTAAAATCACTTCCTAAAACCCCAAATTGCAATTCCAAATGCGTAGCTCCCTCTGGAAATCGCACCGCGTTAATATCAAAATTCGGAACGCTATAAACACAAGAAATTGCATCATAACTTGCCTTCATCGGCATAACACTATCAACAAAACAATTAGGCGTAAATCTAAAATCCCTAAAAAGCTTTTGCCCTTCTGGGCTAAGAATGCCCTTTCCCACAGTGCGTTTTCCCCTTTCAGAAAATGTATCGCAGTTCTTAATCCCTTGAAACAATTGCATCATTCTACCGTGTAAAGTCCCATCTTTATAATTCATCAAAAA
>CALPKO020000324.1 GCA_943324165.2 Bdellovibrio sp. ZAP7
GTTTATTTAAATGTTTCAAGACTATGCTTGCGCAACTTCACTTGCGTTTCTTCTGTCTCTTAACCAATATTTCGTTCTTTTAACTAAATAAAACATTACAGGAACCATTACTAAAGTTAAGATTGTTGCGTAACTCAATCCAAAAATGATGGTCCATGCCAAAGGTCCCCAGAAAACAACATTATCACCGCCAATGTATAAATGCGGATTCAGATTGATAATTAAAGAAAAGAAATCAAAGTTTAATCCAATTGCTAAAGGAATTAATCCTAAAATAGCGGTCAAAGCAGTAAGTAAAACTGGTCTTAAACGCGATTTTCCAGATTCTATAATTACTTCTTTTATTTGGTCTAAAGTCAAATCATCGTGACTTTCTAGCTTATTATTGGCGACTTTTTCATCCATCAATAACACAAAGAAGTCCATCAAAACGATTCCGTTTTTCACTACAATTCCCGCCAGTGAAATAATTCCCATCATGGTCATCAAAATCACAAAATCCATATTGGCAATTACATAACCATAGAACACACCGCTAAAACTTAGAATTACCGTGAACAAGATTACCATGGTTTTTGAAACCGAATTAAATTGTAAAACAATGATAATGGTAATTCCTGCCAAGGCTAAAAACAGCGCATACATCAAGAAACTTTGGTTTTTTCCTTGCTCTTCTTGCACGCCAGAGAAAGAATAAGCAACTGTTTTTGACAAGTTATAATTCTTTAATTCAACTGCAATTTCTTTTGTAATTTCATCACCATTAAATCCTGTTAAAACATTAGAATAAACGGTCATGACGCGTTTTTGATTCTTGCGTTTTATTTGGTTGTAAGTCGTAGTTTTTTTAGTTTGAGATACTGCCGAAATCGGCACTTGCATCATCTGACCATTGTTTTGATTTCTAAAGGTCAACGATTGATTGAACAAAACACTTTCGTTTTTACGTTGGTCGTCTTGCATTCGCATTGTGATGTTATAATCGTTGTCGCCTTCTTTGTACGTAGAAATTTCTTGCCCATAAACCGAACGCCGCAAATTAAAACCAAGTTGACCGGTAGAAACCCCTAAACTACCTGCGTTTACTCGATCTACTTTTACTTCTAATTCTGGACTTTCTTTGTTAATATCAACGCTTAAACGCTCAATTCCAGGAATGTTTTTTGAGTTGATAAAAGCAATCATTTTGTCGGCTTCGGTCAACATTTCTTGGTAATCAATTCCAGTCAACTGAATAGAAATTGGATATCCTGCTGGCGGTCCATTTGAATCTTTTTCTACCGTTACGGTCGCTCCTGCAATGGCTTTTACTTTAGAACGAATTTCCTCTAAAATGTTGGCCGTGTCGATGCCTTTTCGGAATTTAAACTCAGAGAAATTCACAGTTACTTTCCCTTTATAAGGCGTTTCTGAAGCAGAACCCGCATCGACATTTGGATTTCCGGCGCCAACGCCTACTTGTGAAACTATAGACTCTGCCAAATAGTTTTTGTCTGTTCCTTTTTCGACATATTTACTCAATACTGCAATAACTTGTTTTTCTACAAAAAGTGTCGCGTCATTGGTTTTTTTAATGTCAGTTCCTTGTGGATATTCGATGTACGTGATTACTTGATTTGGAATATTATCTGGGAAAAACAGAACTTTTCTTGGGAAAATACCCAATAAAACAAAAGAAAAAATCAACATTCCGATGATAGTTGCCAAAGCCAGCCAAGCACGTTTTCCGGTAAGGATTTTAGCCAAGAAGCTTTTGTATTTGTTTTCCATTTTAGGAAAAAATCCATGTTGAAAATCTTGGGTCCATTGGTACAATTTAATTTTATACAACCACATCAAAACCAACGAAATGATAGATAAATGTCCAATTGCTTTTGCAAAATTAGAACTGTAAATGTTACCAAGCAGCACAAAAACCACCGCTAAAATTGTAAAAATAATGGAATAGAATTTTGCTGATTTTTTTGTTACGTTTCGATCTTCCGTATCCATTGAACCACCTGTCATAGCTGCGTTTACAACCATTGCGACAAATAAAGAAGCAGATAATGTTACCGTTAAGGTGATTGGGAAATATTTCATGAATTTACCCATCGTTCCAGGCCACAAAGCAAATGGTAAAAACGCCATTAACGTTGTTGCTGTTGATGAAATTACCGGCCAAGCAATTTCGCCAATTCCAATTTTGGAGGCCTGAACACGGTTCATGCCTTTTTTCATATTGGCAAAAACGTTATCTACAACTACTATTCCGTCGTCGACCAACATTCCTAATCCCATTACTAATCCGAAAAGCACCATAGTATTTAAAGTCAATCCGAAAGCAGAAAGTATGGTAAATGCCATCATCATCGAGAGCGGAATTGCAGCGCCAACAAACAATGAGTTTCTTAATCCCATAGTAAACATTAATACAATCATAACCAGTACAATTCCAAAAATAATGTGGTTACTCAACTCGTCTACTTGGTGTTCTACACGCGACGATTGGTCGTTGCTGTATTCTAATTTTAAATCTTTTGGAAGATAACTTTCTTGTGCTTTTGCTACTTTTTCTTTTACTTGTTCAATGGCCGAAATCATATTTTGATTAGAACGTTTTTTAACGTTCAGCATCACAACCTCGATGCCTTTTTCTCTAGCATAAGTGGTTTTTTCTTTTTCTTTAAAGCTAACTTTCGCAATGTCTTTTAAATAAACTGTTCCACCATTGTGCTTAACAATGATGTTTTCTAACTCTTTTGGATCTTTAATTTCTCCAACGATTCTGATGTTATTGCGTGAACCTTGAGAAATTAAATTTCCACCAGAAACCGTCATATTTTCGTATTTCACCGCATTTTGAATATCATCAAAGGACACTTGCGCAGCAGTCATTTTAAAAATATCAACTGCAATTTCTACTTCATTGTCATCGACACCTAGAATATCCACTTTTTTAACTTCTGGAACTTCTTCGATATCATCTTGCAGCAATTCGCCAAATTTCTTGAGTTGTTGTGTGGTATAATTCCCTTGCAAATTGATGTTTAAAATGGGCACTTCTTCAGAAATGTTCAATTCAAAAAC
>CALPKO020000325.1 GCA_943324165.2 Bdellovibrio sp. ZAP7
ATGGCGCAATCGTTGATTAAAAAATTGGATAAAGTAGAACGAATTGAAGTCGATGAAGATGACAATTCTGTAATGAATATCTCTTTTCCAGTAAGTAAAGTACCAGGAAAAGTAGTGATTGAAGCTGATCATGTTACTAAAAAATATGGCGACAATACGATTTTAAAAGACATTAATTTGCTTGTAGAACGCGGGAGCAAAATTGCTTTTGTGGGTCAAAATGGGCAAGGAAAATCAACTTTTATTAAAGCGATTGTCAACGAATTTGAGTACCAAGGCGAAATAAAAATGGGACATAATGTGCAAGTGGGTTATTTTGCACAAAACCAGGCCGAGTATTTAGATGGCGAGATTACTTTGTTACGCACCATGGAAGATGCAGCGACGGATACCAACAGAAGTAAAGTGCGCGACATGTTGGGGTCGTTTTTGTTTCGTGGCGATGATGTCGAGAAAAAAGTAAAAGTGCTTTCAGGAGGTGAACGAAATCGCTTGGCATTATGTAAATTGTTGTTGCAGCCAATCAATGTTTTGTTGATGGATGAGCCAACGAATCACTTGGATATTAAATCTAAAAATGTGTTGAAAGCGGCATTGCAAAAATTTGAAGGAACGCTACTGCTTGTTTCTCATGATCGAGATTTTTTACAAGGAATGTCGAATTTGGTTTATGAATTTAAAGATCAAAAAATAAAAGAATATTTAGGAGACATCAACTATTTTCTTGAACAACGCAATTTAGAAAACATGCGAGAAGTAGAAAAGAAGGATGTGTTGAAAAAAGAAAATATTGCTTCAAACACAAAACTTTCTTACGAGGACCAAAAGAAAGGAAAATCGCTTCAAAATAGGTTGAGCAAAGTCGAAAGTCAAATTAAAGAATTGGAAAGAAACATTCAACAAGATGATAAAGCTTTGGCATCCAATTATGATAAGCACATTGAAGACGCTCAATTTTTCATGGCTTACAACAAGAAAAAAGCTGATTTAGACAAGCTTTTAGAAGAATGGGAAGTTGTTCAAGAAGAAATTGACAATATGTAATTTTATATTGAAATGAAAAATATTAAAAAAAATATTTCTTTGATCATTTCTGTTTTTATTGCTGTTCCGATTGGAATTATTTATGGTTCTCAACCCAACTTGTTATTCGATATTCAACTTCAGACCATAGACGAACACAATGTTTTCAAGGCAATAATGGGTTTGTATTTTGGATTTTCATTGCTTTGGATTTTAGGTATTTTCAAAAATAACCTTTGGCAAGTTGCCATTATTTCTAACTTTATTTTTATGTTGGGATTGGCTTTTGGTAGAATTACAAGTTTAATTTTTGATGGAATTCCTTCTTTGCTTTTTGTTCTTGGAACTTTGGGCGAATTGATTTTGGGGTTTTATAGTTTTTGGATTTGGAAAAAACAATTATAAAAATTAATTTATTTTGATAAAATCAGCTTTCGGGCTGTTTTTTTTGATTATCAACTTCAATTTCTAAATTCACAAAAAATACACATTTCGCACTGTTCTTTTTTTATATTTGCACAACCTAAACATATCGCAATAAAATGAAAGATTTATTACAGATTTTTGAAAATAAAGAGCCCGAAATAGTTTTTAATTGGAAAGATGCCGAAACAGAAGCCGAAGGTTGGACAGTCATCAATTCGCTTCGTGGAGGTGCCGCCGGTGGTGGAACTAGAATGAGAAAAGGGCTCGATATGAATGAAGTTTTATCGCTAGCAAAAACCATGGAAGTAAAATTTTCTGTTTCAGGACCAGCAATTGGTGGTGCAAAATCAGGAATCAACTTCGACCCAAACGACCCTCGCAAAAAAGGTGTTTTGCAACGTTGGTACAAAGCGGTTTCTCCTCTTTTGAAAAGTTATTACGGAACGGGTGGCGATTTAAACGTTGACGAAATCCACGAAGTCATTCCAATGACAGAAGAATGTGGCGTTTGGCATCCGCAAGAAGGTGTGTTTAACGGACATTTTAAACCAAGCGAGGCCGATAAAATCAATCGCATTGGTCAATTGCGTCAAGGCGTTGTAAAAGTGATTGAAAACCCTTCCTTTTCTCCAGATGTTGCGCGAAAATATACCGTTGCCGATATGATTACGGGTTATGGCGTTGCCCAAGCGGTGCGTCATTTTTATACTATTTATGGCGGATCTGTAAAAGGTAAAAAAGCCATTGTGCAAGGTTTCGGCAACGTGGGTTCAGCCGCTGCTTTTTATCTTGCCGATATGGGGGCGAAAATCGTCGGAATTATCGATAGAGATGGAGGATTGATTAATGAAAATGGCTTCACCTTTGATGAAATTAGAACTTTGTTTCTTAATAAAGATGGCAATAAATTGGTTGCTAGGAACATGATTCCTTTTGAAGAAATCAACGAAAAAATATGGACGATTGGTGCACAAATTTTCACACCTTGTGCCGCTTCGAGATTGGTCACTCAAAACCAAGTTGACAGCATGCTTGCAGCTGGTTTAGAAGTAATTTCTTGTGGAGCCAACGTTCCTTTTGCCGACAAAGAAATATTTTTTGGGTCTATTATGGAACACATTGACCAAAAAGTGAGCTTGATTCCCGATTTTATTTCCAACTGTGGAATGGCGCGTGTTTTTGCCTATTTTATGGAGAAAAAAGTCCAAATGACAGACGAAGCTATTTTTTCTGACACCTCAGAAATCATTAAAAATGCCATTCAAAAAACGTATGATTTAAATAACTCAAAAACCAACATCAGCGCAACCGCATTTGAAATTGCTCTGAAACAATTGGTTTAGTTTTCTTGGAAGAAGAAAATCAATTGCTTTATATTTATCTAAATCATTCGAATTCAATTGGATTAAAGATAAAATATAAGCAGTGTGTATATAGGATACTTCCTGAATTAGTGGTCTTGCGATTTTCTCTAAAATGAAGTTATAGGTTTTTTAGCGTCAATAATCACAATGAATTTGATTTTTGTGATTAGACCAACTGTGCCAAATTTTAAAGTAATTTTAGAGATAAATTTCTTAATTTTGCACAAGTCATTAAAATTAAAACTTAAAACACA
>CALPKO020000326.1 GCA_943324165.2 Bdellovibrio sp. ZAP7
CATTAACAGATTCTATTCCTAAGCCATTGCTTAAAGTAGGCGAAAAAGCAATAATGGAGCACAATGTTGATAGATTAACTTTATTTGGAATTGACGATTTTTGGTTTTCAGTGAAGTACCTTGGCGAGCAAATCGAAAACTATTTTGGAAATGGAAATGACAGAAACATTAACATCAATTATGTGTGGGAAGATCAGCCTTTAGGAACAATAGGAGCTGTTTCTAAAATCGATAATTTCGAACATGAATATATTTTAGTTACCAATTCAGATTTATTGACTAATTTAGATTATGAACATTTTTATTTAGATTTTATTGAACAAGACGCAGATTTTGCGGTAGTTACTATCCCTTATCAAGTTAATATTCCATATGCGGTTTTAGAAACTATTGATAGTCAAATTAAAAGCTTTAAAGAGAAACCTACTTACACCTATTATTCCAATGGTGGAATTTACCTTATGAAAAAGAGTGTATTAAAACATTTACCAAAAAACACTCATTTTAATGCAACTGATTTAATGGAAAAATTAATTAAGGAAAACCACAAAGTAATTTCTTATCCATTAATAGGTTACTGGTTAGATGTTGGTAAACATGAGGATTTTGAAAAAGCACAACATGACATAAAACAAATTAAGTTTTAAATGAAACCTTTAGTAGTTATTCCTGCACGCGGCGGTTCAAAAGGTGTTCCAAGAAAAAATATTAAATTGTTAAGTGGAAAACCATTGATTCACTATACAATTGAAGCCGCACAAAAACTTTTTAAAAATGAAATTATTTGTGTATCAACCGACGATTTGGAAATCAAAAAAGTTGCTGAATTAACGGGTTTAAAAGTTCCTTTTTTACGACCAAAAGAGCTTGCTTCAGATACTGCTGGATCATATGAAGTATTGTTACACGCAGTCGAATTTTATGAAAAATTAGGCTATTTTGCAGATACTATCATTTTCTTGCAACCAACTTCTCCATTTAGGAATGCAGAACAAATTCAAGAAGCAATTAATTTATATTCAACTGATATTGACATGGTAGTAAGTGCAAAAGAAACCAAATCAAATCCTTACTATATTCTTTTTGAAGAAAATGACAGCGGATTTCTAAAAAAGTCGAAAGAAAGTAATTTTGTAAGAAGGCAAGATTGCCCAAAAGTTTGGGAATTAAATGGCGCAATTTACATCATTAATATTGCTTCTTTAAAAGCCAAAACAATTGGTTTATTTGAAAAAATAATAAAATATGAAATGAACGAAATTACTTCGCACGACATTGATACATTATTCGATTGGAAAATAGCGGAGTTGTTAGTTCAAGAAATTAAATAGAAAATGAAAAGTAACTTAATTATTGGTGCAGGACAACTGGGAAGTAGACATTTGCAAGGATTGTTGCGTTTAGAATTAGCACAAAAAATCTATGTGCTAGATCCGTCAACGGATTCCTTGAAAATTTCCGAGGAAAGAGCCAAAGAAATAACTCACAATCATAAGATAATTTTTACAACAAGTTGGAATGATGTACCTAAAGAACTAGATTTTGTTGTTGTGGCGACCGGCGCAAATGTTCGTTCAAAAGTTACCCAACAATTGTTAGAAAATCACAAAGTAATCCAATTAGTTCTAGAAAAGATTTTGTTTCAAGACTTAGTTTCATATGAAACGATTGGAGCACTTCTTGCCAAAACACAAACAACTACTTGGGTCAATCATCCGCGCAGAATGGTAGAACATTATCAGGAAATTAGAAATTCAATTTTGGCTTCCAAAGAAAGTGCAGTTTTTCAGGTTGTGGGAAGTAATTGGGGTTTGGCTTGTAGCGCACTGCATTTTATTGATTTATGTGCTTTTTTAACCAATTCTAAAGTAAAAACTAACAACATGGATTTAATTGATCCAATTGTTCACGAAAGCAAAAGAGACAAATGCATCGAATTTACAGGAACAATCTCTGGAACTATGGAAAATGGCAGTAATTTTATTATAAGTTCAATCGATGGCGAAATTGGCGATATAACAATCACGGTTTCTACTAATTCTGACAGATGGATTATTCAGGAAGGAAAAGCTCAAAAAATCATAAGAATGTCGAAAAACAATGGCTTTAACCCTGAAATTTTTAGTTATGTAACGGAATTTCAGAGTTTTTTAACCACAAGAATTGCAAAAGATATTTTTGAAATAGGGAAATGTAATTTGCCAAGTTATAAGGAAGCAAGCGAATCGCACATTCCATTTATCGAAGTAGCTTTAAAAAAATATACCGAGTTGTCAGGAATTTCAACTAAAACTTGTCCAATAACCTAAGTATGGAGAATTTAATTTTAATAGGTACCGGACCTATGGCTATTGACTACTGCAAAGTAATCCAGTCTATGAATATACCACTCAAAATAATAGGAAGGGGCGAAACCTCTGCTCAATTGTTCTTTGAGAAAACTGGGATGATGCCTGTATTGGGAGGAATTGAAAATTACCTTTCCAATAATACCTTAAATAAAAGCACTCATGTGATTATTGCCACGGGAACTGAAAATCTTATGAGTGTTTTAAAAATTGTTGTTAAAGCTGGCGCAGGAAAAGTACTGATTGAAAAGCCGGCTGCAGTAAGTATTGAGCAGTTGTTAGAAAATGAAGATTTTTTAAAACCTTATTCCGAAAAAGTTTTTATAGCTTACAATAGAAGATTTTATGCTTCTGTGTTAGAAGCACAACGTTTAATTGAAATAGACGGTGGATTAAAAAGCATGCATTTTGAGTTTACAGAATGGGCACATAAAATAGAGCCACTAGTAAAAGCACCTGGGGTTAAAGAAAATTGGTTTTTTGCAAATTCAACTCATGTCGTTGATTTGGCATTTTATTTGGCAGGAAATCCTTCGGATTGGAAAGCATTTAGTAAGGAGGGTACTATTAATTGGCATCAAAAAACTAATTTTGCTGGAGCAGGCATTACTAAAAATGGAGTTTTATTTTCTTATTTGTCCAACTGGGAAAGTGCTGGAAGATGGGGTATTGAATTGTTAACAAATACAAGAAGAATTTATTTAAAACCCTTGGAA
>CALPKO020000327.1 GCA_943324165.2 Bdellovibrio sp. ZAP7
CCTAGAATATCCACTTTTTTAACTTCTGGAACTTCTTCGATATCATCTTGCAGCAATTCGCCAAATTTCTTGAGTTGTTGTGTGGTATAATTCCCTTGCAAATTGATGTTTAAAATGGGCACTTCTTCAGAAATGTTCAATTCAAAAACACTAGGTTCAACCTTACTTCCGTTGTCAAGATTAGGCCAATCGGTATCGGCTTTAACAACATCAACCTTGTCTTTAGTTTTAGATTTTGCTTCTTCAATGCTTATTTTATCAGCAAATTCAACCACAATCATTCCGTAATCTTGAAACGAACTTGACGATATTTTTTCTACACCAGAAATATTTTTTATTTCTTTTTCAAGTGGTTTTACAATCAATTTTTCGACGTCTTCAGCAGAATTACCCGGAAAAACGGACGAAATATAAATCTTGTTTTCTATAATTTCTGGGAAATCTTCTCTTGGCATAGTTACATAGGCAATTACACCCGTAACCACTATCAACAATGCCAAAATATAAACCGTTACGCGGTTATCTACCGCCCAACTTGAAATTCCAAATTCTTTTTTTTGGTGTGACATATTAGCCCCCTAACCCCCAAAGGGGGAACTCCTACTAGGGGTGAATAGGATTTTATGTTATTAATTATCAATAAAAAGCACCACATTCCCCCCTTCGGGGGTAGGGGGCTAGAAATTCAATTTTGTTCCCTCGATTAATGTACTGAAACCTTCTGTAACAATCACATCATTGGTAGTTATACCCTCTAAAATTTCAGTAACATTGTCAGCCGATTGTCCAACTTTTACGGTTACTTTTTTGGCTACACCTGTTTTAGCAGTTGCGTTATTAACTACAAAAACAAATTGATTGCCTTGCCCATCTTGCTGGATGATGTTTGTTGGCACAACAACTGCTTTTTTGTTGATGTAATCTATTACTTTAAGTTTTGCCACTTGGTTGGGACGCAATAAATTTTGAGGATTCGGAACGCTCACTTCTATACCAAAACTTCTATTATTTGGATTGATATAATTTCCAATTTGACGGACTTTTCCTTTGTAGGTTTTTCCTAAAGAAGTTAAGAAAACATCTACTTCTGTCCCAACTTTTAGTTTTCCGATATAGCTTTCAGGAACATTTGTAGCGACATACATATTTGATAAATTGACAATTCGCATCAAACCCGTTTGACTTGGTGCTACAACTTGACCTCTTTCGACAAAAACTTCGTCAATTGTGCCAGAAAATGGAGCACGAATTAAAGTCTTTGACAACATTGCTTTGGCTTGAGCAACTGATTTTTGTAGACTAATCATCTGCGTTTGCGCTTGTAGGTATTGAATTTCAGAACCAATTTTTTGATTCCAAAGGTTTTTTTGTCTTTCAAAAGTGGTTTTAGCCAATTGGTATTGTGTTTCTAAACTTGCTACTTGATCACTCGTTCCGCTGTCATCTACACGGCCAAGAATTTGACCTTTTGTAACTTTTTGACCCGCTTTTACGTTTAAGGCAACCAATGTTCCTGGCATTTCTGGCTGCACCAAAATGTTTTCTTTGGTGTCTACACTTCCCTGTATTTCAAGATAATGATTGAACAAAGTGTCTTTCACCACTTGAGCCGAAACCAATGCTTCGGTTTCTTTTTTTGTATCTAAAGTAGCCAAGGCAGCATCAATTTTAGCAATGTCATCTTGCAGAAGATTCTTCTTCGCTTGCAGTACTTTAAGGTTTTTTGCCTTAATCAAATCGTCGATTGAAGCGTTTTCTTTGTTTCCACATGAAATAATGAAAACTGAAAATGTTAGTAATGTTATTATTTGTTTCATAAGTAAAAGGTAATAAGTTTATAAAAGGTGATAAGTGTATATAAGGTTATTGGTTTAGTTTTAAAGATTAAATATTTTTTAATTATGATTTATATAAGCCATCTAACATTGATGTTATTTGTTCTATATCATTTCTGATGGAATCATAATTTTCATTTGATAAGTAGTTCAGTTCCTTTGAAATTATGGTTTGATTAAGTAATTCTAATGCTGAACCATAAGCTATTTCAGTAAATCGAGCTTTGTCTTTAGCAGAACGTCTGCCTGATCCTTCTGCAATATTTGAAGAGATTGAAATAGAGCTTCTTCTCATTTGAGTTATTAATCCAAACATCTCTTCTTTCGGGAAAGTTTTAGTAAATTGATAAATCATCACATTCATCTTAATCGACTTTTGCCAAACTAATAAATTTTCAAAAGAATAAATTTTCATAGATTTTTTATTTAATAGTATGTAAATTAGATTTTGTTTTGTTCTAAACTATAACCTAATAATCTAATAACCTATTTTGATAGTATTTTTTCCAAACTTGCTTTCTTATTAATTACATCCACCATAGTTTGTAAAAAAGATTGTTGTGAGCTGTACAATTGTCTTTGTGCTTCGGTGAAATCAAAACTACTTGAAAGTCCTTCTTTAAATTTAATTTGCTGTTTGTTTTCGATTCTTTCAGCTAATTTCAAATTTTCTTTTGAGCTATTGTATTGCTCAATGATGAACTCGTAATCACTTTTCGCATTTTGGTATTGTAACTTCAACTGCTGTTCCGCTTGTGTGAGTTGAGTTTTGGCTTGGTCAAGTGCAATTTTGGCTTGTTGGGTTTTCGCACTTCTTCCTAAACTGCTAAAAATGGGAATATTTAAATTGACACCTAAATTAGAAAAGTTAAAATATTTTTGGTCTGAATTTAAAAAACTGAAAGTTTCACTAAATGAATTATAACCAAAATTCACTGCTGCGGCAAGTGATGGTAGAGCTTTGCTTCTTTGTAGTTTTAATTCTAAATTTCGTTGGTCAACAAAGTTATTGGCTATAATGTAATTGATATTGTTTTTTGCATCAAATTCTGGAGTTGATAGTGCAAAATCCATACTGCTTTTTGCCAAATCATCCAATTTATCTGTAACTACAAGTTCATCATCTATGTTAATTCCTAAATTGATTTTTAGCATTTTTATGCTAATTTCTTTCAAACGGCTCACATAATTCAAATTACTGTTTACA
>CALPKO020000328.1 GCA_943324165.2 Bdellovibrio sp. ZAP7
AAACAATTTCAAGGTTGTCCTGATACTGATGGCGACGGAATTGCTGACAAATCTGACAAATGTCCTACTGTAAAAGGGCCAAAAGAAAATGCAGGTTGTCCTTTCCCTGACACTGATGGAGATTCAGTTTTAGATAAAGATGATAAATGTCCAGAAGTTAAAGGAACTGTTGCTAACAACGGTTGTCCAGAAATTTCTGAAGAGCAAGTTAAAATGTTAAACGCTTACGCAAAAACTATCTTGTTCAACAGCGCAAAATCTTCTTTCAAACAAGAAACTTTTGCTGTTTTACAATCAATTACAGCAATATTAAAACAATATCCAACTGCAAAATTCTCTATAGAAGGTCATACAGATGGAGACGGAAAAGATACTGCTAACCAAAAACTATCAGAAGAAAGAGCCGGCGCTGTAAAAGGTTACTTAATCGAAAACGGAATTGATGCTTCTAGATTAACATCAGCAGGTTTTGGAGAATCTAAACCAATTGACTCTAACAAAACTGCTGCTGGTAAAGCTAACAACAGAAGAGTTGAAGTGAAATTAGTAAAATAATTTTTTCTTAAAATATTTTTTCAAAAACGTCCCGAAATTCGGGACGTTTTTTTATTTTTATAGTATGACAAACGATAACTTTTTAGACAAAATTGCAACTGTCTTAATTCAAAATTACAGCAATGATTTTACCAATACAACCGTAATTTTGCCCAACAAAAGAGCTAAAATTTTTTTGATTGAAGCTTTGAAAAACCAAACAAGCGAAACGATATTCTCACCAAGAATTATCAGTATTGAAGATTTTATTCAAGAGATTGCCAACATTAGAAATATTGATCCGATTGCATTGTTGTTTGAGTTCTATGAGGTTTATCTTTCCGTTACCGATTTAAAACTCCAACAAACTTTTGAAGTATTCGCCAATTGGGCCAAAACACTTCTTCAAGATTTTAACGAAATAGACCGCTATCTTTTGAATCCAGATCACATTCTCTCATATTTGAAAGACATTGAAGACATCAAAAAATGGGGAATTGAAGTTGAAAACAAAACACCACTTTTAGAAAAATATATTGATTTTTGGAAATTACTTCCTAATTATTATCATTCTTTATATAAACATCTTAAAGATAAAAAAATTGGCTATCAAGGTTTGATTTACCGCGAAGCACAAAAAAATACAAATGATTTTATCCAGCAAAACCAAAACCAAAAATTTATTTTCGCTGGATTCAACGCGTTGAACGCAGCCGAAGAAAAAATAATACAACAACTTTTGCTTTCTGATAACACCAAAATTTATTGGGATGTAGATCAAACTTTTTTGAATGATCCTTTTCATGATGCAGGTTTATTTGTTAGAAGATTCAAAGAGCAATGGAAATATTATAAATCTCATCCTTTCGAATGGATTGTTAACGATTTTTCGGGTAAAAAAAATATTGAAATAATTGGCACACCAAAATCAATTGGTCAAGCCAAAATTGTTGGAAATATAATTGAAAAATTATGTTTGAACAATGAAGACTCAAGTTTAAATAAAGTAGCGATTGTACTTGGTGATGAAAATCTTCTGATTCCGCTTTTGTATTCATTGCCATTGTCTGTCGGGGCATTAAACATTACAATGGGTTATTCGAGCAAGAACAATCCTGCCCAAATTTTGATTGCAAAGTTGTTTAAAATGCATACAAGTGCTTTGTCAAGAAACCAAAATAACTATGTATTTTATTACAAAGATGTTCTAGACATTCTTACGCATCCATTAGTAGAACCTTATGCTGAATCTAAACAATTAGTGAATGTAATTAATCAAAATAATTACACGTTTTTAACGCACAAGAAGGTGTTAGAACTTCATCCAACTAAAAATTTACTTTTTGACTTATTATTTCAAAAATGGGAAAGTGGAGCAACTTCAGTTTTAGAAACAATTTCTAAATTACTTGATTTATTAAAACAAAATATTGGAGAGGAGAATGAAGACGAAAAAATAACTAGAATTTTTATTTATTCGATTTTTAAGACCATTAATAAATTAATTAATTATTATGCTAATCAAACAAATATTGATAAAATCGATACGCTTTATGCAATTTATAAACAAGTGATTGAATTGGCAGAAGTTTCATTTGAAGGCGAACCGTTAAACGGTTTGCAAATTATGGGTGTGTTAGAAAGTCGTGTTTTAGATTTTGAAACCGTAATAGTTACTTCAATGAATGAAGGTAAATTTCCCGCTGGAAAATCCAATAATTCGTTTATTCCTTTCGACGTTAAACGCGAAAATGGGTTGCCAACATTCAAAGAAAAAGATGCGATTTACACTTATCATTTTTACCATTTATTACAGCGTGCAAAAAACATCTATTTGATACATAATACAGAAAGTGATGGTTTTGATGCTGGCGAAAAGTCACGTTTTATTACTCAGCTAGAAGTTGAAAAACAAACAAATCATACCATTACAACGCAACTTTATAATGCAGCTTTACCGGAAAAGGCAAGTAGAGCAATAGAAATTCCAAAGTCAGAAAGCGTAATGCTAAAGCTTAAAGCTATTGCCGAAAAAGGATTTTCACCATCTGCTTTGGTGAGTTACATTAGAAATCCGATAGATTTTTATTTTCAAAAGATTTTATACATTAAAGAAGTAGCTGAAGTAGAAGAAAATATCGCTTTAAATACTTTAGGTACCATTATCCACGAAACATTAGAAGCCCTGCTCACGCCGTTTATTGGCAAATTCCTATTAGAATCGGATATTTTAACTTGCTTTAAACTATTGGACAATGAGGTTTTGAAACAATTTAAATTGATTTATAAAGAGGGAGAAATAAAAAAGGGAAGAAACCTTCTAGCATTTGAAGTTGCGAAACGCAACGTTTTTAATTTTTTGAAACTTGAATTAGAACTAATTAAAAATGGCGATGCGGTAAAAATTCTATATTTAGAAAAAAAATGTGAAGCCGTCTTAACTCATCCAAACTTACTATTTCCCGTAAAAATAGGTGGAAAAGTAGACAGAATCGAAGAGCGAAATG
>CALPKO020000329.1 GCA_943324165.2 Bdellovibrio sp. ZAP7
ACACTACCACCTTCCATCACAATATTTGGATGAAATACTTTTAAACCCAATTTCTCACCTATTAAAGTTGGAATAACATCATCTAAATCATAAGGTGGATATTTATCTCCCCAAGCGTTGTAACCCCAATCTACAATCGCTTTTTGATTGGTTTGCGGATTGATTAAAAAAGCTGGACCATGATCACGACACCAAGCATCATTGGTTGGATGAAAATAAAAAGTGATATTTTGCATCAATTTACTCAAATTGCTGATGCTTTGCGCGTAAAACGAATTTTGAATTGTTGCAACTGCAAACTGTTTCATTTTTTCATCTGAAATATTGATGCACACTTGTTGATGAGTCGCCACTTGAAGTATAAATTCAGCATAAGAATCGTAAATCAAATGCAATTTTCCTGGCCAAGAAGCTTCTTTATGAGGCCACGAAAGCCAAAGTGCCTGTTGTTTTGCAAATTCTGCTGGAAAATAATAACCGAGTGCTTTTGGAGACAAACTATTCTTCATCAATAAACCTTTTTGTGATGGGCTGATAACTGTCGATTCTGCGGTCACGAAGGAATGGCCAATGCATTCTATAATAATTAGATTCTTTTAAATCAATATCTACCACTTTGGTTTCTTCATTTTCATGCGAAGCCAAATACATCAATTTCCCTTGGGCATTGGCAACAAAACTGCCACCCCAAAATTTCATTTCACCATTTTGTTCCAATCCAACACGGTTAACACTCACTACCGGAACGCCATTTGCGACAGCATGTGAACGTTGGATGATTTGCCATGAATTGTATTGGTCAATATTAGTCTCTTCATCTTGAGAAGTCGCCCATCCGATAGCTGTTGGATAAAACATGATTTCGGCTCCCATCAATGCAGTAATTCTACTGGCTTCTGGGTACCATTGGTCCCAACAAATCAATACGCCAATTTTAGCAAATTTTGTTTGGAAAACTTTGTAACCTAAATCGCCTGGCGTAAAATAGAATTTTTCGTAAAAAGCAGGATCATCTGGAATGTGCATTTTTCGGTATTTACCCAAATATGTTCCGTCTGCATCAATAATCGCGGTAGTATTGTGGTATAAACCTTCGGCTCTTTTTTCGAAAAGTGAAGCGATAATTACTACATTCAGTTCTTTAGAAAGTGTTGAAAGCACATCAGTTGTTTGACCAGGAATTGCTTCTGCCAATTGAAAATTATCATAATCTTCAACATCACAAAAGTACAATGAGGTAAAAAGTTCTTGAAGACACACAATTTGAGCTCCATTTTCTGCAGCATTTCTGATTTCGCGAATGGCTTTTTCTAAATTCTGTTGCTTGCTTTCAACACAAGACATTTGAACCAAACCAACTTTTACGTTTGACATAACTAAATAATATATTTAATTGCAAAATTAACCAAAAAACGCACTTTAAGAAATCAATTGCATTTTTTAATTATAAAATCAATTTTTAAATAAGCCGTTAATCCTTCATATAGATAACTAAGAAAAAATAATTAATAATGAAATAACAAATTATAGTACATTTGAAAATCGTAAATAAATAAAAATCACAATCAAAATGAAAACAATTGCTGTAATTCCCGCTCGTTATGATTCGACAAGATTTCCTGCTAAATTGATGCAAAATTTAGGAGAGAAAACGGTGATTCTAACCACTTATCTAGCGACTTTAGCGACCCAACTTTTTGATGATGTTTTTGTAGTTACCGATTCTGAAATTATTTTTCAAGAGATTGTTTCCAACGGTGGCAATGCAGTTATGAGCAAAAAAGCCCATGAATCGGGTAGTGATAGGATTGCAGAAGCAGTGCAAGATTTAGCAGTTGATTTGATTGTAAATGTGCAAGGCGATGAACCTTTTGTAGAAAAAACACAACTCGAAGAACTGATTGCCGTTTTTAAAAATGATTCCGAAAATAAAATTGATTTGGCATCACTAATGCGCAAAATGGACGACGAAAAAGAAATTGAAAATCCCAACAATGTAAAAGTGGTGGTTGACCAAAACAATTTTGCTTTGTACTTTTCTCGTTCAGTAATTCCTCATCCAAGAGAGAAAAATGTTGGTGTTCAATATTGGAAACACATTGGGGTTTATGCTTTTAGAAAACAAGCATTGATTGATTTTTATCATCTTCCGATGAAAGCTTTGGAGGCATCAGAAAAATTAGAACAATTGCGTTATTTAGAATTTGGCAAACGCATCAAAATGGTTGAAACTGCTCATATTGGAATCGGAATTGACACTATCGAAGATTTAGAAAAAGCGCGGTTAATGCTATAGAATTTATTTGTTTTTTCGTTTTTTCGCCTGGTTTTTCAGCATGTTTCTGTTGACAGAACCGTGTGTTTTCTTTTTTGTTTTGGATGGTCCTCCTAAATTTACTTTTGTGTTTTTCTTACTTTTTTCATGAAAAGCACCTTCGCCATCCAATTTTGGTTTCTTCATCAAAAATTTAATCGGTTGTTTGTCTTTTTCAGGGCCAATTAATTTCAATGAAATTTCAACTTCGGCTGGAAAATCTTTCACCAACAAATCTTGGTTCATCAAAAGTTCTACATCAACTTTAAAGTCTTCCTCTCTTTTTGTAAAAAAACTAATCGCTGTTCCTTTTGCATCTGCACGACCTGTTCGTCCGATTCTGTGCATATAAAGTTCTGGATATTCTGGCATTTCAAAATTAATAACGTGCGAAATATCCGAAATATCCAAACCTCTCGCCATCACATCGGTAGTGATAATGCCGCGCAAATTTCCACTTTGAAATTCAGACATAATGCTCAATCTATAATTTTGAGATTTATTGGAATTGATTACGCCAAATTCATCCTCAAAACTTTCGTGCAATAGAGTAGAAATCTTTTTATTGTTTACAAAAACCAACACTTTAGTAATTGTATTAATATATTTAGTCCAATTATAAAAATTAAACTTTTGAGTGACCTCCAAAAGCACCAACTGGAGCGAGGTACATGACAAATTTTAAAGCTTTAAAAACAATAGAAGAACACTTATATAAAAAAG
>CALPKO020000330.1 GCA_943324165.2 Bdellovibrio sp. ZAP7
AGGAGGGTTTAAACTGTTTGATAAAATGGAACCATTTATTTTTAAATTTTCGCCTTGAAACAATTGACTGTCGCCTTCCCAAGCGATAAAACCAATTTTGGCTCCAACATCGTCTTTCACGTCTAAACTGTTAAGATTGATAGTTATAACACCGGGTATAGATTGCAATCCATCATAAATATTGAGTTGGTTTTGAGGTAAATTATTGTTTTGATAAACTATTACGATGGCCCAACCACCAAAGTCTGTTCGGTTGTTGCAATAGGTTGTGGGTGTAATTATGTTGGTTAAATCTAAGTCAGAAAGTGTATAATTTCCATTTCCAGTCGAAAGTACCAAATTGGTAACATCTGCAAAAGCACTAAAAAATTCCAAGCCAGACGAACCTTGAACTAAACTAAAATTACGTTCAGAAACAATGGCTGTTCCATTTAATGTCACATCAAAATCACCAGTTCCAGAACCAGCCCAATATAAATAAGCTTTGGTAACAACATCGTCAAAGTTTAAATTTAAAGCTGCTGAGGAAGATGTTTTAATGAAGCAATCAGATGTTAAATTATTTTCTTTGTAGTTGAGTGTGTTGCCGACAAATGTAAAATCATAACGTCCGTTGAATTGTTTATATAAAGTTACTTCTTGTCCAAAACCATTGAAAAAAGTTGAAAACAGGAGAATAATCAATAAAATATTTCGTTTTTCAGCAATCAAAACTATTTTTTTTGAAGAGGAAAGATACAATTATTTTCTAAAAAAAAATGGAATTTATAATTTTTTGTAATTTCAATCGTTTAAAATTACAATAGAAATTAAAAAAAGCAGTAATTTTCGCAAACTTTAAATGAAGCAATTGAAAAATTATACCGTCAAAAAATACCAAACCGACAATTTTGAAGTCTGGAATAATTTTATTGCAGTAGCAAAAAATGCTACTTTTTTGTTCAATCGTAATTTTATGGATTACCATTCCGATCGATTTAATGATTTTTCGCTTTTGGTTTATGACAACGAGATTTTGAAAGCTGTTTTGCCGGCAAATAAAGTTGAAAACCAAGTTTTTTCTCATCAAGGTTTGACGTACGGAGGATTGGTTTTGAATGAAAAACTTAGATTAGAGGATGTAATTTTAATATTTAAAGCAATTTTGTTGTTTTTGGATAATAATGAAATTATAAAGTTGCAAATCAAGCAGATTCCATCTATTTATAATACTTTTTTTTCCGATGAATTGGAATATCTTTTGTTTTTGACAAAAGCAAGCGTTTTTAGAAAAGACACACTTTCTGTGATCAATTTGAAGCTAAAAATCGACTATTCGCAAACGAGAAAAAGTGAAATAAAAAAAGGCAAGCGCAACGGATTAACAATAAAAGAAGAAGTTAATTTTGAAATTTTTTGGAACAAGATTTTAATTCCAAATTTAAAAAATAAGCACAATGCGACGCCAGTTCATGCTGCAGATGAAATAAAAAAATTAGCTATTTTATTTAGCAATATTCGTCAATTTAATGTTTATCTCAATGAAGAAATAGTTGCGGGAACCACTATTTTTGAAACTGAAAAGGTCGCACATGTGCAGTATATTTCCATCGATAAAACAAAAACTGATTTAGGAAGCTTGGACTTTTTGTTTGATCATTTAATTACTAATATTTTTCAAGAAAAAGCGTATTTTGATTTTGGAACTTCTAATGAAAATAATGGGAAAAAACTAAATTCAGGGTTGGTTTTTTGGAAAGAAAGTTTTGGCGCAAGAACAGTTGTTCAGAATTTCTATGAAGTTGATACCGAAAATTATAAATTTTTAGATGGTGTTTTGATATGATAAAATTTCTCGATTTACAAAAAATCAATCAACCTTACGAAGCGGCTTTTCAAGAGAAGTTGAAAACTGTTATGCAAAAAGGTTGGTACATTTTGGGTGATGAAGTGAAAACTTTTGAGACAAATTTCGCTAATTTTTGTCATTTAGAATTCTGCATCGGTGTCGCCAATGGATTGGATGCTTTAGTTTTGATTTTTAAAGCCTACATTCAACTTGGAAAATTGCAAAAAGGAGATGAAGTTATCGTTCCAGCCAATACATATATTGCGAGTATTCTCGCGATTCTACAAGCAGATTTAATTCCAGTTTTGGTCGAGCCAGATGAAACAACATTCAACCTAAATCCGAACTCAATTCAAGAAAAAATCAATTTAAAAACCAAGGCAATTTTAGCGGTTCATCTTTATGGACAATTGGCTGACATGGAAAAAATTGATGCAATTGCAAAGGAAAATAATTTGTTGGTCATTGAAGATGCAGCGCAATCACATGGCGCAAAATCAAATTATGAAAGTAAAAATGCAAAAGCGTACAGTTTTTATCCTGGCAAAAATCTGGGTGCTTTGGGTGACGGAGGGGCAGTCGTAACCAATGATTTCGAATTGTCTAAGACCATAAAATCCCTCCGAAATTATGGATCTGAAATTAAATATAAAAACGATTTAATTGGTGTTAATTCGCGTTTAGACGAATTGCAAGCTGCCTTCTTGAACGTAAAATTACCGCATTTATTTAACGAAAACCAACACCGTCAATCTATTGCGAAACGTTATTTATCCGAGATTACCAATCCTAAAATCAAATTGCCTTTTTGGGATTTTGCTCAAAATCATGTTTTTCATTTGTTTGTGATTAGAACAGAAAACAGGAATCATTTAGAAACATTTTTAAAATCGAATGGCATAGAAACACTTATTCATTATCCGATTGCACCGCACCAACAAAAAGCACTTCAATCATTGAATAATTTGTCTTTTCCGATTACAGAAAGAATTCACAATGAAGTATTAAGTTTACCACTAAGTCCAGCTTTGACTTTTGCTGAAGTCGATTTTATTATTTCTATCTTAAATCAATACTAGTTGCAATTTTTTAAATCCATATCCAAAAACGACTTGTTCAAAATTGCTTCTTTGAATGGATTGAGCATTGGACTTAAAATTTCAATCGGTCTAATAACTTCAAAAGTTATTGCCATTTTCGTTG
>CALPKO020000331.1 GCA_943324165.2 Bdellovibrio sp. ZAP7
GATAATGATATCACAGGAGGAAACTCAGGTTCACCAGTTCTTAATGGAAAAGGAGAATTGATTGGTTTGGCATTTGATGGTAATATTGAAGCTATGGCAGGGGATGTTATTTTTGATGCTAAATTACAGAGAACAATTAATGTTGATATTAGATATGTACTTTGGATAATCGAGAAATTTTCGGGAGCAAAACATATTGTAGATGAAATGACATTGGTAAAGTAAATCAATTTTCTAATTCTCAAAAATACAGAGTAGTAAATTAAAATCCGTCTAGTTTTTTCTAGACGGATTTTTTCTAATAAATGTATTATAAAAACACTATTAATAAACTACATTTGTTATCTTACTGAGTCAATTCCCTAGAAAATGAAAAAGCTATTTCTTATCATTTTTTTATTGCCAACTTTCGCTTTCTCACAAACAAGTTTTGAGAAAGCAGATAAGCTATTTAGCCAAGAAAAATATGCTGCAGCAAAACCCATTTACGAAAGTATTTTAAATGATAACCCAACGAATTTAAAAGTTATTGAAAACCTGGGTGATATAGAGATTCATCTGAAAAATTGGGATAAAGCTATTTCCTATTATCAATCATTAAAAAAACTAAAACCATCGGAAGCTAATTACTATTATAAATATGGAGGTGCATTGGGCTTAAAATCTCAAGCAGGTGGAAAATGGGTAGCCATTAGATTGATTGGCGATATGAAAGAATCTTTTGAAAAAGCCATTTCCTTAAATCCAAAACATATAGAAGCCCGTTGGGCAATGATAGAATATTATCTTCAAGTGCCAGGACTTTTTGGAGGAAGTGAGAAAAAAGCACAACGTTATGTTAATGAATTGATGACATTGTCTCCGGTTGATGGCTATTTGGCAAAAGGTAGAATTGATGAATATTTTGAACGCTACAAAAGTGCAGAAAGAAATTATATAAAGGCAATAGAAGTTGGAGGTTCAAAAACAACTTATGAACGTTTGGCTTCACTATATAAAGTCAAACTTATGCAACCCGAGAAAGCCATTAAAGTTTTAGAAGAATATAAAGACAGAAATAAATCATAATGAGAACCCATTTCATAGCCATTGGCGGCGCAGCCATGCACAACCTTGCATTGGCATTACACAACAAAGGATATCAAGTTACCGGAAGTGATGATGCCATATTTGAACCTTCTAAATCACGATTAGAAAAGAAAGGATTATTGCCAGTTGAATTTGGTTGGTTTCCCGAAAAAATAACAGCTGATATTGAAGCCATAATTCTCGGAATGCATGCTAAAGCAGATAATCCGGAATTGTTGAAGGCGCAGGAATTAGGTTTGAAAATCTATTCGTATCCGGAGTTTTTATACGAACAATCTAAAAATAAAACCCGCGTTGTGATTGGCGGTTCTCACGGAAAGACAACCATCACGTCTATGATTTTGCACGTGATGCATTATCATAATATTGAAGTTGACTATATGGTTGGTGCACAGCTGGAAGGTTTTGACACTATGGTACACTTAACACATGAAAATGATTTTATCGTTTTGGAAGGCGACGAATATTTGTCATCACCAATTGACAGACGACCAAAATTTCATTTATACCAACCTAATATTGCTTTGCTTTCAGGTATTGCATGGGATCATATTAATGTGTTTCCAACGTTTAAAAATTACGTAGAGCAATTTGAAATCTTTGTTAACCAAATTACCAAAGGCGGTATTTTAGTTTATAACGAAGAAGATGACACCGTAAAAAAAGTAGCCGAAGAAACTACAAATATCATCAGAAGATTGCCTTATAAAACACCAAGTTATTCAGTTGAAGATGGTACCACTTTATTAGACACACCAGAAGGTCCAATGCCAATTGAGGTTTTTGGTGCACATAATCTCAATAATCTGGCTGGTGCCAAATGGATTTGCCAAAACATGGGTGTAGACGAGGCTGATTTCTACGAAGCAATTGCCAGTTTCAAAGGCGCATCCAAGCGATTAGAGAAAATAGCCGAAAGCAAAGGAAAAGTAGCCTATAAAGATTTTGCACACTCCCCAAGTAAAGTTTCTGCAACGACCAAAGCCGTAAAAGCACAATATCCAAACCGAAAATTAGTAGCTTGTTTGGAGTTGCATACCTATAGTAGTTTGAATGCTGAATTCCTAAAAGAATACGAAGGTGCACTTGATGCAGCCGATGTTGCTGTGGTTTTCTATTCGCCCGATGCCGTTAAAATTAAACAGTTGGAGGAAGTAAGTTATGACCAAATTGCACAATCTTTCCAACGTGATGATTTGATTATTTATACTAATCCGGCAGAATTTAAAGACTTCCTTTTTAATTACGATTTGAATAATTCGGCTCTATTATTAATGAGTTCCGGAAATTATGGCGGATTAAATTTTGATGAGGTAAAAAGATTGATTAATTAATAAAAATTCTTACATTTATCATTATTTCTTTAATGATGAGTGAACAAAAATTTTCTATAAAAAATTGGGCTGAAGACGATAAGCCTCGCGAAAAGCTAATGCTGAAAGGAAAAGCAGCTTTGAGCGATGCCGAGTTAGTAGCTATTCTAATTGGTTCAGGTAACAGAAATGAGAGTGCAGTTAGTTTAAGCAAACGAATATTAGCAAGCGTTGATAACAACCTGAACGCTCTAGGAAAATTATCCTTAAAACAATTAATGGAATTCAAAGGAATAGGTGAGGCGAAAGCTATTTCCATTGCTTCGGCTTTAGAACTTGGAAGAAGGCGCAGAGCAGATGAAGTTATAGAACTTCAGAAGATAACTTCAAGTAAAGCCGTATTCGAAATCATGCAACCCATTATTGGCGAATTACCTCATGAGGAATTTTGGGTGTTATATCTCAATAATTCCAATAAAGTAATTCATAAATCACAATTATCAAAAGGTGGAATAACAGGAACCGTTGTTGATATTAGATTAATTTTTAAAACTGCTTTGGAAAATAGAGCTATTTCCATAATTTTGACACACAATCATCCCTCAGGAAAATTGCAAGCCAGTGATGC
>CALPKO020000332.1 GCA_943324165.2 Bdellovibrio sp. ZAP7
TAATTCTTTAATTTTTTCTTCAGTAGCTGCTGTTCCGTCCCAATGAGCTGAAACAAATCCTCCTTTGGTTTCTAAAATATTTTTAAATTCTTCAAAGATATTCACCTCTGTAATATGGGTATCTCTATATTCAAGTGCTTTTTGGAAAAGGTCGTTTTGGATTTTTGTTAACAAATCGGCAATATGAGCTACTATTCCGTCTTTAAGAATCACTTCTTTTGATAAATTATCTCTTCTTGCGACTTCAAATGTCCCATTTTCTAAATCTTTCGGACCCACTGCAATTCTAACTGGCACACCTTTTAATTCCCATTCTGCAAATTTAAATCCTGGTTTTTGCGTGGTGCGATTGTCATATTTTACTGAAATATTTAATTTTTTAAAGTCTACTAATAAATCATTTACTAATACTGAAATTTTTTCAAATTCTTCTTCTGTTTTAAAAATCGGAACAATTACAACTTGAATAGGAGCTAAATTTGGTGGCAAAACCAATCCATTATCGTCAGAATGTGTCATTACTAACGCTCCCATTAATCTTGTAGATACGCCCCAAGATGTTCCCCAAACGTATTCTTGCTTACCTTCTGAATTGGCAAATTTCACATCAAATGCTTTTGCAAAATTCTGACCTAAAAAATGTGAAGTTCCTGCTTGTAAGGCTTTTCCGTCTTGCATCAATGCTTCAATGCAATAAGTTTCCTCTGCACCAGCAAATCTTTCTGTTTCTGTTTTTATTCCTTTTATAACTGGAATTGCCATAAAGTTCTCAACAAATTCTGCATATACATTCATCATTTTTTCAGATTCTTCAATTGCTTCCACTTTTGTTGCGTGGGCGGTATGGCCTTCCTGCCACAAAAATTCGGCAGTTCTTAAGAACAATCTTGTGCGCATTTCCCATCGGACTACGTTTGCCCACTGGTTTATCAGTAATGGTAAATCCCTGTAAGATTGAATCCAACCTCTGTAGGTGGACCAAATAATCGCTTCACTTGTTGGTCGAACAATCAACTCTTCTTCGAGTTTTGCATTTGGGTCCACCATTAATTTTCCTGGCTTATCAGGATCATTTTTTAATCTATAGTGGGTTACAATAGCACATTCTTTAGCAAAACCTTCTGCATTTTTTTCTTCAGCTTCAAACATACTTTTTGGTACAAATAGCGGAAAATAAGCATTTTGGTGGCCTGTTTCTTTAAACATTCTGTCTAATTCTGCCTGCATTTTCTCCCAAATCGCATAGCCATAAGGCTTTATAACCATACAACCTCGCACTCCTGAATTTTCTGCTAAATCTGCTTTTACGACCAATTCATTATACCATTTTGAATAGTCTTCGGCTCGTGTTGTTAAGTTCTTGCTCATATATAATTAATTGGCACAAATATTGTTTAACTTTTTTTAACTAAATAGTTCGACAAAACTAACTATTTTTGTATAGTCAAACAATAAAAATGCTCACATATGAAAACTAATTATTTTTCTCAAAAAATGGCGTTTAGATTTTTACAACTTCTATTCGTTCCGATGGTCTTGATTTCTTGTGGTTCTTATAAAAATTCATCGTATTATGATAGGGATGGTATTTATGGAAATGACGATAGGCAAGTTTCGAGCAATAACAGCCAAAATTCAAATCAATATAAAGACTATTTTAGTTCAAGAATCGATCAAAACGATACCTTGACTAGTTTTACTGATGTTGACAAATACGATAATGCGAATAATAATCAAAATTCAAATGCACAAAGTTATTCTACTGGAAATGCCGGCTGGGGTTCTAATGCAGGAAATGTGACAGTTAATGTTTATGACAATAGTTTTGGTTGGAACACGAGTTGGTATTACGGTGGATATTCTCCCTATTGGGGCTGGAATAGTTGGTATGGACCGAGTTTTGGCTGGGGCTATGGGGGTTGGAATAATTGGGGATGGAATTATGGCTGGGGTTGGAATAATGGCTTCGGAAATGGTTGGTATGGAAATGGTTGGTATGGTAATGGTTGGTATGGTAATGGCTATTACAACAACAATTACGTTTACGCTGTAGGAGGACGAAGAAATAACAACGGCTATTATGTTGGTGGAAGAAATTATTCAAGCGGAAGGTACAATATAGGGTCAAGAGATAATAATTATAATTCTGGTAGAAGAAATTCGGGCAGCTATTCGAATAATCGAAATACAAATTACGCTGGAAACAGAAATAATGGTAATGTTGCTCAACCAACAAGAAATTATACTCAGCCAACACGCAATAATAATACTGCTCCTACAAGAACATATTCACCAGCACCCGCGAGAAGTTCGAATAACTCGTACACACCATCTCGTACTTATTCATCTCCTTCAAGTAGTTCTAGTGGAAGTAGAGGTGGCGGAAGCTACGGTGGTGGCGGACGTTCATCTGGTGGTGGTGGAAGAAGGTAAATTATTTAGTAATTTTTTCTCATTTATTGTTTAGCTCAAATTAATATTCATAAGAATGAAAAAACTCATTTTAACGCTTTTTATAGGATTTTCAATTAATTTTTCGTTTTCTCAAGAGGTAAATGAAGCATTGCAATTTGCACAGCCAAATTATTCAGGAACGGCACGTTTTTCCTCAACTGCTGGTGCTTTTGGCGCTTTAGGTGGCGATTTTTCTGCTATAAACAGTAATCCAGCGGGTTCGTCAGTATTTAATTACAACCAATCCTCAGTTACGTTTACAAATACTAGTTTAAGAAACAGAACGAATTATTTTGGTTCAAAAAATACGAACATAGACAATACTTTTGATATCAATCAAATTGGTGCAGTTTGGATTTTTGATAATGACGATAATACAACTGGTTGGAAAAAAATAGCTTTGGCGGTTAATTATGAAAATGCCAATAATTTTAATGATTTTTATTATACACTAGGAAACAACCCTTTTAATTCTGGCGCGAATTACTTTACTACATTTGCCAATCAAAATGGCGGAATTGCACTTGGAACTTTAGAAAATGCTTACTATGACGAA
>CALPKO020000333.1 GCA_943324165.2 Bdellovibrio sp. ZAP7
ATTGCAGTTGTGATTGCTGCGCCTGAAGGCATTGCTTTTTTAGAAAAACATTTGCCCGATAATTGTCATCTTTGGGTGGCCACTTTAGACGAAAAATTAAACGAGAAAAATTACATCGTCCCTGGTTTAGGCGACGCAGGTGATTTGGCGTACGGCAATAAATTATAACTGAAAAACAAAACACATCACGCACAATACAACAATAATTAAACTGGTTGCTTCTTTTGCCCATTTAATTGTTGCATTTTCAATATAACTCGTTGCCATCACAGACAATGGCATAAAAGTATAAACCAAAATTGAATCGCTTTTTAATGGTGAAATAACAAAGATAGTAATTCCAATCAGATACGAAATGATTATTTTTTTGAAGGCCGGAAGCACGATTAAGGGCTTGTTTGACAAAGAAAAAAGCAATGCTAAAAGGAACAATGCCGAAATAACAACAAATATAGAAAGTGAGATATTTTGATATTTGTTTGTAAAGTAATTGAAATCAAAATTAATACTTGCACTTTCTTTCAGATGATTTATCATTGATTTATCAAAAATGAAAGCAGTTAATACAAACAATATTAAAACTGTAAAAAAAGCTATGTAGGGCAAAATCCAGTTTCTATAATCTCTTGAAACGTGAAGAATTATTGAAACAAAAACCAGAAAAATATATAAGATGCTCCAAAAATGAAATAATGTTGCGAGAAAAATCCATAAAGATGCGTCAAAAATTTTTTCTTTTGGTGTAACCAACGATTGCAATGAAATTAATCTTCGCATCGCCAAAAGAATACAAAAATTAGAAATTACTAATGTAAAATTATTTAAAACTTCTGGAAATAATATCAGAAATAGAAAGAAAAAAAGAAACGGAAAAGTATTGTCTTTGCTCATTCCGTTGCGTTTGGTTACAAAATTACTGATGAATAGCGATGCAATTAAAAGGGCAAAAAGCGACGCCTTTTTAACAAACAAAAACCATGAACTCAACCATTCTGTATGCTTTATTTGAACTAAAAAAAAGCACAAAATCAAGGCTAAAATTACGAGGATGTAATTTAATGGACGAGATTTGCTAAAAATAGTTGTAATCATGAGGATATTTTATACTTTTGTGGCTGTAAATATAATATAAGTACAGAAATGAAAGCATTTTTTGAAGGAATTCAGTGGTTGTTTGAAAACATTTTATTTGTTCCTCACAATTTTTTACGAGAATTAGAGTTAAGTCATTGGTTTTTAGCAAATTTTGTAAATGCTATTTTTATGGGAATTTGCGCTGCTGCAATGATTTATTGGATAAAACAATTAAAGATTCACGACGAAAAAGGAGAAGGAACACAAGACACAACAGCCCATTCTTTTTTGAAATAAACCGTTTTTAAAGGTCAAATCCTATATCTTTTCTAAAATACATCTTATCAAAATGTAGCTTTTCTATGTTTTGATAAGATTTTTTTATGGCCTCAGCATAGTCATTTCCAAAAGAAGTAATCGCCAAAACCCTTCCGCCATTGGTAACAATTGTGCCATTTTCTGTTTTTGTGCCAGCATGAAAAACCAAAGCACTTTTAATGCTATCAATACCTGAAATTATTTTTCCTTTTTCGTAGTCTTCTGGATATCCGCCCGAAACCAACATGATCGTTGTTGCGCTTCTTTCATCAATTTCCAATTCAATTTCGTTTAGTTTTCCTTGACCAACAGCCACGAATAATTCAACCAAATCAGATTTCAATCTTGGAATTACAACTTCTGTTTCTGGATCACCCATTCTGACATTGTACTCTATCACAATTGGTTCACCTTCAACGTTGATTAGACCAATAAAAACAAATCCTTTGTATTCAATATTGTCTTTTTGTAAACCTAAAATAGTTGGTTTTACAATCCTTGTTTCTATTTTTTCTAATAAAATTTCATCTGCAAATGGCACTGGAGAAACTGCTGCCATTCCACCAGTATTCAAACCTGTGTCGCCTTCGCCAATGCGTTTGTAGTCTTTCGCAGTAGGCAAGATTTTATAATTTATCCCGTCGGTCAAAACAAAACAACTCAATTCTATTCCATCCAAAAATTCCTCAATCACCACTTTAGAACTGGCACTTCCAAATTTTTCATCGACTAACATTAGGCGTAATTCGGCTTTTGCCTCCTCTAAATCATGAAGTATCAAAACGCCTTTTCCGGCAGCTAAACCATCCGCTTTCAATACGTAAGGCGGATTCAATGTTTCTAAAAACAAATAACCATCTTCAACAGTTTCTTTGGTAAAACTAGCATAACCAGCAGTAGGAATATTGTTTTTAACCAGAAATTCTTTTGCGAATTCCTTACTGCCTTCCAATTGGGCACCTTTTTTTGAAGGTCCAATGACAGGAATATTACTCAATAATTCATCTTTTTTAAAAAAATCATAAATTCCCAAAACCAACGGATCTTCTGGACCCACAACAACCATTTCAACACTTTCTTCAAGGGAGAATTTTTTTAAAGCCGCAAAATCCGTTGGTTGAATGTTAACATTTGTTGCAATCGATGCTGTCCCAGCATTTCCTGGGGCAACAAAAAGTTTCGTGCAAAGCGGACTTTGAAGCATTTTCCAAGCCAAAGCATGTTCTCTTCCTCCTGATCCAAGTAGTAAAATTGTCATTGTGTCGTTGTTTATTAATTTGCAAAAATAGTTGGTTTTGCCATGAAAAATTTAATCTTTCTAAAAAAAAATATTCCTTTTTAGCTTTAAAGTAAATGTTGTTGTATAAATTTGGAAAAAAATGAAAATGTTCAATCTTTTCGATTTATCTCTAAAAATAAATGGCTTTCCGATGGTGAAAGCAAAAGGAGAATTAGCTAAAATCGTAGCTTTTTCAGAAGAAGAACATAAAATTTTTATCGAAACTAAAAAACAAGAAATTGTAAATTTTCATCTTCAAAACAACAATTTTTATAAAAATTTAGTGGGCGAAAAGGGTTTTGAAAGCTGGGATAAACTACCTGTTTTAAACAA
>CALPKO020000334.1 GCA_943324165.2 Bdellovibrio sp. ZAP7
AACTGTAATTTCTTGTTTCAAAAACCCAATTTTATCTTTTTTTGGATCAAATTTAAAATTGTTACTGAAATCTTTTAAAGCGATCAATACGTATTTTCCAGCTTTCACATTTTCAATTTTCCAAGTTTTCAAACTGTCTAAAGTACTGGTAACGTAATTTGGTTTTTCTTTATAAACGGTTGAATCTGTATATTTTTCGTTTTTTTCATACAACATCACCGTTACAAAATTATCCGCTTTTTGTTCTAAAGCATCTTTTAAAGTGCCTTCAACAGACAAAGAATCGATATAATTTCCGGTCGAAAAAACATATTTGAATTGTTGGTAAGCATTGCCCTCATTATTGTCTTGAATGCTTTGCCCAAAATTAAAGCTGTAAGTCGTATTTGGCTTCAACGTATCTTTGATTTTTATGGAAATATACCGACTTGCTCCAGTTGGCGAGATGTCTGGAGGCGTATCCATTGGCGGCGAAACTATCAGTTGCTTGTTGATGTCTTTCAGTTTGATGTATTCGTCGAAATACAATTTCACCTCTTTTCCTGAAAAATTCACACTAAAATTTTTAGGCAAACTCGAAGTCAAAATTGGCGCAAGCGTATCTTGTTCTCCACCCGTAATTGTTCCTCTTTTCGCACAACCAATGATGAAAAGCAGCATAAAAACAAAAAAATATTTACTTGAAATTCTAAACATAAACCAAAGTATTTTCAAAATGTAAAATAACAATTATATTTAGTTTAAAAGAAATGTTTTAAGAAAATTAATATTTTGTGTTTGGAGCTATTTCCAGCTATCCATTTCAATCTTTGCCTCGCTAAAGAAGCGAGACAAAGGATTTTCATTGCTATCTGGGCTAAAACAATCGTTTTTTAAACAAAATCACAAATGCATACTAATTTTATGCGTATTGATTTTAAAACGCATTATTTTAGTACGCATTATTGCGTACTGGTTTTATGCGTACTAAAAACAGTACGCATTGTTTTATTACGCAATTCGAAACCAAAAAAACACACAAGAAAAATGCTGGTATTTAACTATTATGGATAAAAATGTTTAGAAGGGTGCTTTTTTTGTTATCACGCTGTATTAATATTTGTGTGATTTTGAACGAAATAAAATTGAGCGTCACTTTTAAGCTACCGAAAACTAAAAAAATTAAAACTTTTTATTGTGAAATACCATAAATTGGTATATTTGTATAAAATAGGAAAATATGGCACGAAACACCTCAATTTTAATTGGAGAATATTACGAAAATTTTATCAACGGACAAATTGCAACTGGAAAATATAATTCGGTAAGCGAAGTGGTAAGAACTGCTTTGAGACATTTTGAACAAGAAGAAATTCAAACGAAGTCACTAATTGCAGCATTAGAACGCGGCGAAGAAAGTGGGAAAATTCGAAATTTTAACAGAGCTGAAAATTTAAAACGGTTGAACGAAAATTTCCAAAAGTAATGGCGGCATATATCATAAGTGAAATAGCGTTAGACGATTTAAATAATATCTGGATTTACACAGCAGAAAATTGGTCGGTTGAACAAGCGAACCGCTATTATAATTTGATAATGGACGAAATAGAATTTGTAGTTGTAAATTTTGAAACTATGATAGATTTCGGAAACGTAAAAAAAGATTATCGGTATTCAAAAGTAAACTCACATTTAGTATTTTGTAAAAAAAACGAGAATACCGAAATTGAAGTCGTAAGAATTTTGCACGAAAAAATGGACATAAAAAATAGAATTAACGATTTTCAATAAAATCACAAATGCGAAACCGCCATTGTGCTTTATAAATTAGGTACAAGTAACGGAGTATTGAATTTTAAAAATGGAGCAATTTTATTTTGAGTGCTTTTTGTTTGAATAATTTTATTTTTAATCAACTATTTTCCACTCCACCTTTAATAATTTTTAAAACTGGTGGTTTTTAATTGCATTAGACTGTTAGCTAAAAGCATAGAATAAAGGTTTCGTAGATTTTACCATTTTTATGTATATATTTGACACTCCTAAAACTTGATTTTTAGAACTAACCTAAAAAAATATGAAACCAAAAAAGTTAATTGCGTTATTCCTTTTCGGATTTGCCATTTCGGGATTGAAAGCCCAAACTATGTATGTTCGCCCTATTTCAGGTCTGCAAACCTCTTATACAATTGCTAACATCAAAAAGCTTACCTTTTTTGATGGAAATTTAGTGGTGGCTAACACCACAGGAGGTGATGATACATTTCCCCTTTCTGGTAATCGATATCTAAACTTCACCGATTTAACTTTAGGCACTTCCACTCAGGAGTTGGTTAAAAACAGTTTCTATGTCTTTCCCAATCCGGTGACGAATGTTTTGAATATCACTAACCAAGACCCAACTCAAATCCTTTCGCATCTTGAAATTATTTCCTTAGAAGGTCGAGTATTGATGCAACAAAACACAACACAAGTAGCAGTTACTTCTTTGCCTCAAGGAATGTATTTCTGCAGGATTACCACAAACAACCAAACTCAAACTATCAAATTTTTAAAACAATAAATCATGAAACATTTATATCTTTTACTAAGTTTATTTTTAGTAGCAACAACCCAAGGGCAAACCCAAGACACACTTTATGTTTGGAAAGCAGGAAATTTAGTAATCCAACAGTCCATAAAACCAGCAGATATTGACAGTATAACCTTTAAACGTCCACTTGTTTTACCAATAACAATGCCTAGTTTTACAATATGCAACCAAGTATGGGCAACTAAAAATCTTGATGTTACTACCTATAGTGATGGCACGATTATACCCCAAGTAACCGACCCAACGGCATGGGCAAACCTTACCACAGGAGCTTGGTGTTATTACAACAATGATGTTGCCAACAATGCTACTTATGGCAAGCTATACAATTGGTATGCTGCCGCAGGTATTTATGACAGTGCTTCTTTAAGTAACCCAGCACTTAGAAAAAAGCTTGCTCCCGCGGGTTGGCATGTACCTACAGATGCC
>CALPKO020000335.1 GCA_943324165.2 Bdellovibrio sp. ZAP7
ACCACGGATTTTTATTGGCTTCTTTTTTATCGCCATTAACAAATAGTAGAACGGATGAATTTGGCGGAGACGTTGAAAACCGTTTAAAATTTCCGTTAAGGGTTTTTACAGCAATGCGCAATGTGTTTCCAAAAGAAAAACCAATGTCTATTAGAATTTCAGCTACTGATTGGAAAGAAAACGGAATTTCAGAAGAAGATGTAATAACAATTGCAACCGCATTTAAAAACGCTGGAGCTGATATTATCAATGTTTCAACAGGAAATACTGTTTCAGATCAAAAGCCTCAAATGGGCAGAATGTGGCAAACACCATTTTCTGATTTGGTTAAAAACACTGTTCACATTCCAACTATTACTGCGGGTTATATTCAGGATATTGATCAAATTAATACTATAATTTTAAATGGAAAAGCCGATATTGTGGCTTTAGGACGACCTTTATTATTGGATGCCAATTTTGTGAGAAACGCACAAGCTTATGAAAATTTTGAAGCAAATGATATTCCAAATCAATATAAAAATGGAATTTCCCATTTATATCCTTTTAAAACTGCAGAAAGAAAACAAACTGAAGGGATGAAAAGAGCATTGAAACCTAAAAGTAATAAAAAGCAATAATCTAACATTAATCTTTTAAACTTTTAAACTTTTACTTACATTTGCTAACCAATTAAAATAAATGGAACAATTCGTAGTATCGGCAAGGAAATACCGTCCACAAACCTTCAAGGATGTGGTTGGACAGCAAGCAATTACCAATACTTTGCTGAATGCGATAGCATCCAATCATTTGGCTTCTGCCCTATTATTTACTGGTCCGCGTGGTGTTGGAAAAACTACCTGCGCAAGAATTTTAGCGCGAAAAATAAACCAACCAGGTTATGACGATCCGAATGAAGATTTTGCTTTCAATGTTTTTGAGTTAGATGCAGCTTCAAATAATTCGGTTGATGACATTAGAAATCTAATTGACCAAGTAAGAATTCCCCCACAAACTGGTCAATATAAAGTTTATATCATTGATGAGGTGCACATGCTTTCGTCTGCTGCTTTTAATGCTTTTTTAAAAACGTTGGAAGAACCTCCTAAACATGCTATTTTTATTCTAGCCACTACCGAAAAGCACAAAATTATTCCAACCATTCTGTCTCGTTGTCAAATATTTGATTTTAAACGTATAACGGTGAAAGATGCAAAAGAACATTTGGCTGAAGTTGCGACAAGTCAAGGTGTTATTTTTGAAGATGATGCATTACATATTATTGCACAAAAAGCAGATGGAGCGATGCGAGACGCCTTGTCTATTTTTGACAGAGTGGTTTCCTATTGCGGAAATAACCTGACGCGTCAGGCAGTGACCGAAAATTTGAATGTCTTAGATTACGAATCATATCTCAATATGACCGATTTACTTTTAGAAAATAAAATTCCAGAATTACTAATTGCTTATAATGAAATTCTTTCTAAAGGCTTTGACGGTCATCATTTTATAGTTGGTTTAGGAAGTCATTTTAGAGATTTATATGTTTCAAAAACACCGGCAACACTTTCTTTATTGGAAGCTGGAGAACAAGCGCAAATAGCTTATGGAATTCAAGCACAAAAATGCAGTCAAGAATTTCTTTTGAATGGTTTACAAATTACCAATCAATGTGATTTGAATTATAAATTATCCCAAAATCAGCGACTTTTGGTTGAACTTGCACTTATGCAATTAGCATCTATCACTTTTGATGGAGAAAAAAAAAAGTTGATTTCATAATTCCTCCCACCTATTTTAGAAATAATTTTTCAATCGTTGAAAGTACGAAAGTAGCTGTTCAACAAGAACAAATTGCTAAAGTTGCAAATACAGAAGTTGAAACTGCAGAAATTGAAATTGAATCACCAACAAACATTCAAAAACAAGAGCCCACAATATCATTTTCGAATAACGGCAATCAAAACCCGGATGTTAAAACTGAAAAAGTATCTCCTTTTTCGCTTTCTAGCATCCGTGCAAAGAAAGAGTTGCAACATGCAAGTCAATCTCAAGTAAAAGAAGAAGTACATCAAGCAGAAGAACCTTTTTCTGAAACCGACATAGAGTTGCATTGGAACAAATATGCACAAAGACTCAGCGATAAAGGTTTGCGAATCATGGAATCTTTATTGCTGAATAACAAACCGGTTTTGAACGGAACAGCAATTACTGTGGAATTATCTTCACAAGGCTCTAAAATTGATTTTGAAACAGAACTCAATGGGCTTTTATCTTTTCTAAGAAGTCATTTACACAATCATTTAATTACTGTTGATGTCATTGTAAATGAAAAACTTTCATCAAGAAAAGCTTATTCACCGATAGAAAAATACGAAAGACTCAAAGAAATAAATCCAAATATAGCACTTTTAAGAAAAGCATTTGACTTGAATCTATAACTTGATTTAACAAAATTACTTGTTCGTTTGAACTTAATGTAGATGTAATACGCGTATATTGTAGTTTCCAACAAACAACTTTTTAAAAATATTTTTAGAACTCCGATAAGCAATCCTTATATTTGCAAACTTGAAAAAATAAGAAATGAAAATATCCTACAATTGGCTGAAACAATTCATCAAAATAGATTGGCAAACAGACGAAACCGCTGCATTATTAACTGATTTAGGACTAGAAGTCGAAGTAATAGAAAAATACCAATCCGTAAAAGGTGGTTTGGAAGGCGTTGTTGTTGGTCATGTTTTAACTTGCATTCAACATCCGAATGCCGACAGACTGAAAGTGACAACTGTTGATGTTGGTGAAGCAAACCCATTACAAATTGTTTGTGGCGCTAGCAATGTTGCCGTAGGACAAAACGTGCCAGTCGCAACAATTGGAACCATATTATACGACAAAGACGGAAAGACCATCCTTATAAAAAAAGGTAAAATTCGAGATGTCGAAAGTTTCGGGATGATTTGTGCCGAAGATGAACTTGGAGTAGGCGATAGTCACGATGGGATTATGATTTTG